>JAHEIA010000156.1 GCA_024639625.1 Chromatiales bacterium | reverse complement strand
CCGGCTCGGGGGGGAACTGGAGGATGAACGCCACGAACTCAAGCATGAAAGAGGGAAGGCGGCTGAAGTCGAGGGTTTGCTGGCCAGGATCACGAATCTCTACCGAGCCATCAGTTTGGTGAACGACGAGTTGGAAGACGAGAAGGTGCCCGGCACGGCATTACGGGCCGCCTTGGAATTGGTAAAGGGGAATCGCGGATCCATCATGCTGTTGGACGGCCGCAAACAATACCTATTCATCGCTAGTGCCATGGGCCTGCCCGACAAGGTCGTGCTGGGAACCAGGCAACAAGTCGGCCAAGGAGTCGCTGGTTGGGTCGCGCAGAGCGGCGAGCCCATCCTGCTCAACAGCGACGCGCAAACCGACGAGCGCTTCGTCAGCCCGACAGCGTTGGCAGGCCAGGTGCAATCCTCGATGTGCATCCCGCTCAAGCTGAAGAACGAGGTCATCGGCGTGATGAACCTGGGCTCCACCGAGGGCGAGCAGGAATTCACAGACAGTCAGATGCGCCTCGCCACGATCTTCGGCCAACACGCCTCGGTATCGGTAATGAATTCCCGCTTGATGTTGTCTCTGAAAAAAAAGCGCGCCAAGTCCACCGATCCGGAGGAGCTCAGCGAGGGCTTGGGCCAGGCCTGCTATACTGCTTGAGAAATCGTGACTTACAAACTGCGCTGTTTTGGCAGAGCGCTTGTTCGACCGGAAAACCCGTCATTCACCATTTGGCAAAAAGGGGGCACGTGGGTTCCCGATTTCGGCTCTTGTATCCAGCCAGGCGGAGCGAGGAATGCCGTTTTCGGGTCTGCGACGGCCGCTCCCGAACCGCCGGCCATGCGATCCCTCCTGCGCAATCCGGGTGGTCGGTCGGGATCGCTCAGCCCGCTGCGTCGTAATACCCTTGGTCTCCCAGATGCTAAAAGCAATGGCAGTTCGCGGAAACGACAATGACTCTGCAGCTTCTGGCGGTGCGCGGGCAAAGGATTGTGCAACTGCGCTGCTCCTGCTGTCCGATGACCGATTGCTCGCCGAATGCCTTGCCGGGGCGCTGTCGCCGCGCGGCGTAGAGGTCCGGTGGTTCGAAGATTTCGCCACGCTGATGGCGGGACTGATCAAGGACGCCCCTCTAGGCATCATCCTCGACACCAGCAGGTTTGACGGAACGTCGCATCTGCCCGAGCAGATAAGAGCCATTCAAAGCCGCCACGACGCTCGGCCGCCAGTCGCGGTGATCTCCCAAGCAGCCAAGAGCTCAGCTGGGTTGAAGGCATTCCGTGCCGGGGCCGATATCTTTCTCGCGCGCCCGTTCAGTCCGGACGAGCTCCTGGAAAGGATTCACAAACTGCAAGGAGAGGTCATCTCAGGGGATTACCGGATCCTGGTAGCTGACGACGATGCCCGGCTGGCGCAGGTCACTTCCATGATACTGGCTGAAACCGGGTACCGGGTCGAACGTATCGAGCACCCGCAAGAACTGCTCGCGGCAATGGAACGGATTCCCCCGGATATTCTGATCATGAATTGGGAGATGCAGGGAACAGCCAGCCAAGAACAGGTCGAGCGCTTGAGGGAACACGGCCAGTTCGCCGATACACCGATCATTCTCGTTTCGCGGAATCCATCGCTCGAAAACCGTATGGATGCCCTGAGAAGCGGGGCCAATGCACTTCTGGTCCGCCCGTTTCACCCGCAAGAATTGACCTCGGCCGTGAGCAAACAGATCCGCAGACTGCAGGCCCTGCGGGACCAGCTGCTGGCCTCGCGGCGGTATGACCTGGTTACTGGACTATTTAACCGGGACTTTCTGCTCGAAAGCCTGCAGCAGACCTTGAGCGACGGCGTCGACCCCGGCGACGGCGGTGTACTGTTCATGGAGATCGACAATCCGCGCAGAATCCACCGTCGACTGAGCATATCCGGCACCGATGAGCTGCTGACCCAGGTTGCTGATCTGATCGCCGGGCACGCGGGCCCAAACGACGTCTTGGCCCGATTCGGAGACTACTCTTTTGCTCTAACCGTGCTCGGTCAATCAACCACGGAGATTCTTGCGCTTGCAGATAAAGTGCGGCGAGCAGCTCAAGAGCACGTATTTGCCGTCAGCGAGTCTTCGATAACGATTACGCTCAGCATTGGCGCGAGCATGTTCGACGAGCGCATCAAAGATGCGCAGAGCATGGTCGTGCTCAGCGAGACTGCGTGCGGCATAGCGGCCGAAGCAGGCGGCAATCTGGTCCAGCTGCGAAAGGAGATCACGCAAAGCGATGGGGAGGAAACGGGCCCGAAAGACCTCTTGGCGTCCCTTAGAGAATGCCTCGCGGCAGATGAGTTCCAACTGTTCTTCCAGCCCATTGTCGGGCTGCGGAACCGCAGGACAGGCCCGATCAATCAGGTGCTGTTGCGAATGGGAACCAAACAAGAAGATTTCCAGCAGGCACACGACTTCATCCCGCTTGCTGAGCAGATGGGTATTCTCCCTGAATTGGACCGTTGGGTGATAGAGCACACGCTGCGCCATCTGACGGATGCTGGACGCGGCGCGCCCAGCCAACCCCAGTTCATGATCGTCCTGTCGATGGATTCATTGCGCAAAGCGGACTTGCCTGACTGGCTGGACAAAAAGCTGGCCCAATACGGAGTGAGTGGAAGGCACTTCAATTTCGCCCTCCGTTTTGCGGACGTGGAACACGAGCTGAAGCTAGTAGAGGATCAGGTTTTTCGTTTACGCAGACTTGGCGCGCGAATCACTCTCACCGAGTTCGGCAACTCGCTGGGCGCGTTCAACTATCTACGGCGGATTCTGGTCGACTATCTACGCGTACCGATGGGCCTTGTAGACAAAGACGGCGATGAACTAGCAGCGTTGGCCGACAAAGCCCGCGCCCTGCACAAGTCGATCATTGTTCCCGGGATCGAAGCCCCTCGGCACATGGATCTGGCGTGGAAAGTCGGTGCCGACTTCGCCCAAGGCTACTTCATCCAGAGACCCCAAGCATCCCCGGTTTTCGATTTCCCGGACCTAGTGTTGGATCGATGACCCGAAACGAAATGAGAACCGGGCATCGTCTCTGAATTTGTGGGTTTTCAAGTGCCCACAGCGCAGAAGCTGCAACCCGATCAGCGGCTTCAACAGGATCGGATAGCGCATGACGATCAAACACCTTGGGGTTGCAGTCCACCCGATGTAAACCACAGCAAAAAGGGGCATAAAGCCCCTTTTCCTATATTTGGCGGAGAGAGAGGGATTCGAACCCTCGATGGGCTTTTAACCCATACTCCCTTAGCAGGGGAGCGCCTTCAGCCGCTCGGCCATCTCTCCGGAAGCTTGAGAATCCTGTTGTTTTGTTTCTTTTGAAGGGTCGCGCCACGCTCCTATGTTGCGCTTCGGTAACCTGATGAAGAGAAGGCTGCCATACTGCAGACAGCCCCTCCTTGGCAAGAACGGGATTACATCCCACTCCCGCCTTCAGCCTGCTCCCGCTTTATCCGTTCGTAGATTTCCTCGCGGTGCACGGCCACATCACGCGGCGCGTTTACGCCAATCCGTACCTGATTGCCCTTCACTCCCAGTACGGTAACCGTGACTTCGTCGCCGATCATCAAAGTCTCGCCGACACGTCGGGTTAGGATCAACATCGCTCCATCTCCTTGTTTAGAGATATCCTCCACGGTTAGGCATGCAGCCCGGCCAAGCGTTCCATTCCCGGACAAAGCCTGAGCCTTCCCGCAACCAACCAAGCTCAGCCTCGGATACTAGAAAAAAGTTTGAGGCAACGGGATTGTAACAGCCCCGGGCCGCCAGCTGAAGATATAGTTTATTATAAAAGCGTAGTCGAATATTTCCGACCCGGCGACTTCCAGGAAGGCAGCTAGCACGAAAAAACCTCGCAGAATCTACGTTACCGCACTCCACTTGAAATTGCGTACTTCGCGATGCCTGCTCTTTTTTCCGCTCAGCCGTTTTTCGCTCCGGGCTGCTCCGCCAGCCCAAAGGCATCGTGCAAGGCACGCACTCCAAGTTCGAGGTATTTGACATCCACCACAACCGAGATCTTGATCTCGGAGGTCGAAATCATCCGAATGTTGATGGATTCTTTCGCCAGCGCCTGGAACATCTGGCTGGCAATACCCGCGTGAGAACGCATACCGACACCGACCAAAGAAATCTTGCCGATGCTGTCGTCGCCGAGAATCTCACGCGCGCCAAGGCGATCGGCTACCGCGCGCAGAATCCGTTTCGCCTTGTCGAAGTCATTGCGCTGGACAGTGAAAGTGAAGTCAGTGGTGGCATCTTCGGCGATGTTCTGCACGATCATATCGACCTCGATATTCGCCTCCGCGATGGGGCCGAGGATCTCGTGCGCTACACCCGGCTTGTCCGGCACTCCGAGAATGGTGAGTTTTGCTTCGTCCCGTGTGAAGGCGATGCCAGAAATCTTTGCCTCTTCCATTTGCTCGTCCTCAAAAGTGATCAGCGTGCCTTCGCCTTCCTCGAAACTCGACAATACGCGCAATGGCACACTGTATTTTCCAGCGAACTCCACCGAACGGATCTGCAACACCTTGGATCCCAGGCTCGCCATCTCGAGCATTTCTTCGAAGGTGATCCGGTCCAGCTTGCGCGCCTTCGGCTCGACCCGCGGATCTGTGGTATACACGCCGTCGACATCGGTGAAGATCTGGCACTCATGGGCGCCGAGGGCCGCGGCCATGGCCACCGCGGTAGTGTCCGACCCACCGCGGCCCAGGGTCGTGATGTTCCCGTGCTGATCCACCCCTTGAAAACCAGCGATCACGACGACGCGCCCGGCCTCAAGATCGGCACGCACCCGGGCCGCATCGATGTCGCGGATGCGTGCCTTGTTGTGGGCGCTGTCGGTCAGGATATGGACCTGGGCGCCGGTGTAGGAGCGGGCTGAACATCCACGCTTCTCCAGCGCAATGCTGAGCAGGGCAATCGTTACCTGCTCGCCGGTGGACATCAACACATCCATTTCCCTGGCGCTTGGCGCATCGGTGATCTCCTTGGCCAGCGCAATCAGCCGGTTGGTCTCGCCGGACATGGCCGAGACCACGATCACCAGATCGTCGCCCTTCGCCCGCGCGGCAACCGCCTTGTCGGCAACCGCCTCGATGCGTTCTACGGATCCTACTGAGGTACCACCATACTTCTGGACGATTAACGCCATGCTTCGCGCTCGCTCGGGTCGATCCTGTTGGACAAGGGCCGTCGACGGCCCGTATTAGAGGACGCTAATTTAACACCAAAATGCGCCACGGATAAACCTCGATTTCGCTATTCGTCGCAACCGACCCCAGCCGTTGCCCGCCCTCCAGGGGCAGCGTGAACCTTTCAACCGCCGAGCGCCTTGCGCACCCAGGGTTCTACCGATGCCAGGGCTTGGGGAAGCGCGGCTGGCTTGTTGCCACCCGCCTGGGCCATATCCGGACGCCCGCCGCCGCGGCCACCAACCTGCTCCGCGACCGTCTTGATGAGGTCGCCGGCCTTGACCCGGTCCGTAACGTTCTTGGTCACGCCGGCGACCAGGTTCACCTTGTCACCGGACACCGCGGCCAACACGATGACCGCGCTACCGAGCTTGCTCTTGAGCTGATCCATGGTGTCGCGCAGGGACTTTGCATCGGCGCCCTCCAGATTCGAGGCAAGCACTTTGATGCCATCGATTTCCACCGCAGCAGAAGCAAGGTCGCTGCCGGCCGCACTCGCCAGTTTGCCCTTGACCTGCTCGAGCTGCTTTTCCAGCTTGCGATTTCGCTCCAGCAAATGGGCAACCTTGTCATCGACGTCGTCCCGCCCGGCCTTCAACATCTCGGCCAGGCGCAGTAGCCGTGCCTCGTCCTGCTCGACCCTCTCGACCGCCCGTGCGCCGGTTACCGCCTCGATACGCCGCACACCAGCGGCGATCCCGCCCTCGGATACGATCTTGAACAGGCCGATGTCGCCCGCCGCGTTGACGTGTGTGCCACCGCAGAGCTCGGTGGAGAAATCGCCCATGCCCACTACCCGTACCCGAGCGTCGTATTTCTCACCGAACAGGGCCATCGCCCCGGCGGCCTTCGCCTCTTCCAGGTCCATCACCCGGGTCTCTACCGAATGATTCGCCCGGATCTCCTGATTGACCAGGCGTTCGATCTCGGCCAGTTGTTCCCGGGTGACCGGTTCGAAATGGGAAAAGTCGAAGCGCAGTCGCTCGGGTTCCACCCGCGATCCCTTCTGCGTCACATGGCCGCCGAGGACCGTTCGCAACGCCGCATGCAGCAGGTGGGTGGCCGAATGGTTGAGCACCGTTGCCTGGCGGCTCTCGAGGTGCACGCGCGCCTGCACCCGGTCACCGATCTTCAACTCGCCGTTGGCCAAGGTGCCAATATGGCCGAAGGCTCCTCCCGGCTGCTTCTGGGTGTCGTCGACCCGAAACACCGCCTCTCCCAAGACGAGCAGTCCCTGGTCACCCACCTGACCGCCGGATTCCGCATAGAAGGGGGTGTGGTCGAGCACCAACATGCCCTTTTCACCTGCATGGAGCACTTCTACCCGTTCGCGGTCGCGAAACAATGCGACCACATCCGCTTCGTCCTCCAAGCGATCGTAGCCAGTAAAGTCACTCGCCGCCTCGAATGTCTCGGACACACTCTGGTCAGCGGCGAACTGGCTGGCGGCTCGCGCCCGGCTACGCTGCGCCTCCATCTCCTGCTCGAAGCCCTCCATATCGAGGGTCAGCCCCCGCTCGCGGGCAATGTCCGCAGTCAGGTCGGTAGGAAAGCCGTAGGTATCGTAGAGCCGAAAAACCGTCTCGCCGGGAATCTCTGCCCCTTGCAGGCCGGCGACGTCCTGCTCCAGGATCCGCATCCCCTGTTCCAGGGTCTCCGCAAACCGCTCCTCCTCCAGGCGCAGGACGCGTTCCGTCTGCGTGCGCCCCTGGAGCAATTCCGGATAGGCCTCTCCCATCTCGTCGCACAGCGTCCCGACGAGGCGAAAGAAGAAAGGTTCCTTGGTGCCCAGCATATAGCCGTGACGGATCGCGCGGCGAATGATTCGCCGCAGGACGTAGCCCCTTCCTTCATTCGATGGAAATACCCCATCGGTGATCAGGAACGCGCACGAGCGAATATGATCAGCGATCACCCGCAGGGACTGTTCACTCTCATCCGCGCACCGCGTGACCTCGGCGGCCGCCGCAATCAGGTTGCGGAACAGATCGATCTCATAATTGCTATGCACCCCCTGCATCACTGCGGCCAGGCGTTCCAGCCCCATACCGGTATCC
>JAHEIA010000155.1 GCA_024639625.1 Chromatiales bacterium | reverse complement strand
TAGTGCGGTGCTGTCCCGCGAGATTGGTCGCGCTGGCTGCTACCTCGGCCGTAACCGGCTCACCCGTGGTGCCCGGTTTCTCCTTGATGACACTCACGTTCAACATGCCACGATTCTTGCTTCGCTGAAGGCCGTAGGCGCGGGCTACTTCTGGCGTCAGGTTGTCCGTGGTCATGGCATTGTGGTGGATCGTGTAGCCGAGAACACTGGTGCTGTTCTCGGCCGTTGCCGCACCGGGCAACCAGCCTGTCAGGGCCAGCGATGCGGCGAGGGCGAATGCTTTACTCTTCACGAAATAAGTCCTCCCTAGATCTGCGGATTATTTTATCGGCATATAAAATTAACCATTACTACAAAGATAGACCATTGCGCAAGCGCCCGGTTCCTCGGGTCGCGCTGGCCAGCTCTCGGAGCGCGATCGGAAGGCGCCGCGGAGCGTGAATCCGAATTCGCTTGTTACGCCCTGTTGCCCCGGTTTCAAGCGTGATTTGGCTGCGGCCGACACCGAATGCTTTAGCCAGAAAACCGATCAGATGGCGGTTGGCCTTTCCCTCGGTGGGCGGAGCGGTAATCCGCAGGCGCCGTCGTTGGTCCTGAATCTCTGCGAATTCATCTCGGCTGGCCTTGGGCTGTACCCGCAAATGCAGCACTAGATCGTTCCCCTCCCAGCGGAACCAGTCGCTCACCCGAAGGGACTGCCTGTCAGCTGGATGATCGGCGGAAGCAGCAACATCTTGAGCAAGGTCAGGCCTAGGATGACCACCAAAGGAGAGAAGTCCAGGCCTCCGCTCGCCGGAAGCAGCCGGCGCACCGGATTCAGCAAGCGTTCGCTGAGGCTGTACACTGGGCCGAGGGCCGGGTTGTACTGGCCCGGATTTAGCCAACTCAGCACCACCTCGATGATCACGGCGAAAAGAAATACGTTGATCGCTAGGGCGATCAATTCGGGAATTGCCCACAGCCAGGGCCCGAGGGTGGGAAAGGTGATCCCGCCGATCCACAGAACGAGCGCCAATTCCAGGCCCTTGAGCAACCACATGAGCAACAGGGACGAGGTATCCATACCGGCGACTGTGGGAATCAATCTGCGTAGGGGGCGCAATACGGGGTCGGTGACCCTTACGATCAGTTGCGACAGGGAGTTATAGAAATCCGCACGCACGATCTGGAACAGAAAACGTAACATCACCGCTAGAATGTAGAGGCCGAAAAGCGTCTGCACCAGAAACGCGAGCGGATTGCCGAGGTAGGAACTGTCCATCACTCTTCACCCAGGAGCGCGGACAGTTCCCGCGATCGGTCGCGGGCGGCGCGCAATGCTCGCGCCAGGAGTTGCGGCAGTTCGCCGTCGCGCAGAGTCTCTAACGCACGCTCCGTGGTGCCACCCGGGGAAGTCACCTTATGCCGCAGCGTCTCGGGTGAATCGCTGCTCTCGATCGCCATTCGTGCCGCGCCGAGAGCCGTCTGCAAGGTCAACAAATGGGCTGTTCGCGCGGTGAGGCCGAGTTGTTCACCCGCCTGCTCCATCGCCTCCATGACATAGAAGAAGTAAGCTGGTCCGCTGCCCGACAAGGCGGTCACGGCATCCAGCATGCTCTCGTTATCAACCCACAGAGTAACGCCGACGGCGCGCAAAATACTTTCGGCGAGACTGCGCTGATCGGCGGATGTTTCGCGCGACGCGTGCAGAGCGGTAGCACCTGCCTGGATCATTGCCGGCGTGTTCGGCATGCAGCGAACCAGGGACACACCGCCTCCAAGCCAGCGTTGGAGGTCCGACTCCCGCACTCCGGCCGCTATGGAGATCACGAGCGGTCGCAGGCGCTGCACCTGGGGTGCAAGCTCCCGCGCGATCGGCTTCAGTAGCTGCGGCTTGACCGCAAGAACCATCACCCCGGCCTGCTCCACCGCATCCGGGTTGTTCTGCGCCGGCCGCAATCCAAAGCGTGCGGCGAGCGCGGTGCGTTTCTCGTCGTCCGGTTCACTCACCCAGAGTTGCTGCGGATCGTAGCCATCCGCGACCAGACCGCCGATCAGGCTGGACGCCATGTTGCCGCCGCCAATAAATGCGATGTTCTGATTTTGCATACCCGATTCCAATTCGCTGCGCCTAGTCTAGCCTATTCTTGCTGTAGTCTCAGCTGCGTGGTCCAAAGATCGCGGTGCCGATTCGAACCAGGGTGGAGCCTTCAGCGATCGCCGCCTCCAGGTCATCCGACATACCCATGGAAAGCGTGCTCAGGGGCGCCCCGGGAGTGGCAATGCGATCGCGGATGCGGCGCAGGCGGGCGAAGGCCTCCCGCTGCCCGGCAAGCTCTTTCTCAGGGGCCGGTATGGCCATCAGCCCGCAAAGTTCGAGGCGGGGGAAATTGACCATCTGAGCTACAAGATCAGCTACCTGCGTCGGCTCCAGACCCTCTTTGGATGCCTCGCCACTAAGATTGACCTGCAGGCAGACCTTGAGCCGCGGAAGCTCCCCAGGACGCTGGGCATCGAGGCGCTGGGCGTGGCGCGAACTGCTCAAGCTGTGCACCCAGGCGAAATGTTCCGCTATTGCGCGGGTCTTGTTGCTTTGGATGCGTCCTATGAAGTGCCATTCGATGGACGCGTCCCGCAGGGCTTCGATCTTCGCCAGCGCTTCTTGCAGATAGTTTTCGCCGAATCGCAGCTGGCCCGCCGCTGCCGCACTTCGGATCTCTTCAGGGGTCCGGGTCTTGCTGACCGCGAGCAGGGTAACGGACCCGGGTCGGCGCCCGGCGACGAGTTCCGCGCGCCGGATGCGCTCGCGGACCACGGCCAGACGCTGCGCTATGTCGAGCATGAACGGAACCTCCAGTTGACGACCCTCACGAAATATGCGAACCGAGCACGTTATTCTATGCGTTTCCCCGTTTTCGCTGCCGGGGGCGATCTTGTATAGTTGTGGAGTCCGCAGGGCCTGCGACCTGAATGTGCAGGATTACGTCCGCTGGCGGCGCTTGCGTTTTCGTGAAGAGGGATACAATGGATATCACTGAACTGCTCGCCTTCGGTGTCAAGCATAATGCCTCGGATGTGCATCTTTCCGCGGGACTGCCCCCCATGATCCGTGTGGACGGTGATATCCGGCGCATCAACGTGCCGCCATTGGACCATAAGGCTGTGCACGGGCTTGTCTACGACATCATGAACGACAAGCAGCGCAAAGACTACGAAGAGTTTCTGGAGACTGACTTCTCGTTCGAGATTCCCGGTCTGGCCCGTTTTCGTGTCAACGCCTTCAATCAAGACCGCGGTGCGGCGGGGGTATTCCGCACCATTCCGTCTAAGATCCTGAATCTCGACGAGCTTGGCTGCCCGACCAGTTTTCGCGATATCGTCAATGTGCCGCGAGGATTGGTACTGGTGACCGGACCCACCGGATCCGGCAAGTCCACTACCCTGGCGGCGATGATCGATTACAAGAACGAAAACGATTATGCGCACATCTTAACCATCGAAGATCCGATTGAGTTCGTACACACCAGCAAGAAATGCCTGATCAATCAGCGAGAGGTGCATCGGGATACCCTGGGCTTCAGCGAAGCACTCCGTTCTGCGCTCCGCGAAGATCCGGACATCATCCTGGTCGGTGAGCTGCGCGATCTGGAAACCATTCGACTCGCGTTGACCGCGGCGGAAACCGGGCATCTCGTATTCGGCACCCTGCACACCAGTTCTGCGGCCAAGACCATCGACCGCATTATCGATGTTTTCCCCGCTGCAGAGAAGACCATGGTCCGCTCCATGCTGTCGGAGTCCCTGCGTTCGGTGGTTGCGCAAACCCTGATGAAGAAGATCGGCGGCGGGCGCACGGCGGCTTGGGAGATCATGATCGGGACCCCCGCGATTCGCAATCTGATTCGCGAAGACAAGGTGGCGCAAATGTATTCGGCGATTCAGACCGGGCAGGCCCTGGGTATGCAGACGCTGGACCAGCACCTGCAGGACCTGGTGGCGCGAGGGATGATTACGCGGGCCGACGCACGGTCCAAGGCAATGAACAAGGAACAATTCCGCTGAAGCGCAACCGAGAGCGGAGGCTAGGTCCAGAATAGGAGGGGAAGAGCGTGGATTTTCAAGGCTTGCTTCGGCTGATGTCCGAGAGAAGGGCCTCGGATCTATTCATCACCGCCGGTTTTCCTCCGTCGTTGAAGATAGACGGCGAGATCGCGCCGGTAACCAGTAGCGCTTTGCAGGAAGATCAGGCGCGGCAGTTGGTGCACAGCGTCATGACCCCCGCTCAGCGGGAAGAGTTTGCCAACACCAAAGAATGCAATTTTGCGTTGAATCTGCCTGATCTCGGACGTTTCCGAGTGAGCGCTTTTGTGCAGCGGGATCAGGCGGGGATGGTCCTGCGCCGCATCGAGGCGCAGATCCCGACCTTCGAGGAGTTGAACCTGCCGCCGTTGCTCCAGGGGTTGGCTCTGACCAAGCGCGGACTGGTCCTGTTTGCCGGCGCTACGGGGACAGGTAAATCCACGTCGCTAGCCGCGATGGTGGGGTATCGGAGCCGGGAACGCGCGGGGCATATCGTCTCCATCGAGGATCCCATCGAGTTTGTTCACCGGCACGACAAATCGATCATCACGCAGCGGGAAGTGGGGATCGACACAGACTCCTATGCAGTGGCATTGAAGAATACGTTGCGCCAAGCCCCTGACGTGATCCTGATCGGAGAAATTCGCACCCGCGAGACCATGGATTTTGCGATCGCGTTCGCCGAGACGGGACACCTCTGCTTGTCGACCGTGCATGCGAACAACGCGAACCAGACTCTGGAGCGCATCATCAATTTCTTCCCCGAGGAACGGCGTGAGCAATTACTGCTCGACCTGTCGCTTAATCTCCGTGCGGTCGTGGCACAGCAGCTGCTGCGCCGGGCCGACGGCGAGGGCCGGGTGCCGGTGGTCGAGATCCTGATCAACACACCTTTGATCGCAGACCTGATTCGTAAAGGCGATATCGGCCAGTTGAAGGATGTGATGAAGCGTTCTGCCGAGCACGGCATGACGACTTTCGACAAGGGGCTTTTTGAATTGTACCGGCAGGGTTTGATCAGTTACGACGATGCCTTGACCTATGCGGATTCGGCCAACGAGGTCCGCTTGATGGTCAAGCTGGGAAGCTCGGAGCAAACCGAGAGGCTAGCCGGTGCGCAATTCGACGAGATCGAATTGCTGAGAGACGACTGACTGTCTCCGACAACCGAGAACGGGCCTGTCGCGTCCCGTTAGCCCCATCGGACTACTGGGTCGGAAATACTTGATACGCGTCGAAAACAGGGCCATCGACGCATACCCGCTGCATCGCGGGGCCTTGGGGAGTGTTGACCTCCACTACACATCCGGCACAACCGCCGACTGCGCAAGCCATGAATTCCTCCAGCGATACCTGGCAGGGCAGGCCGAATTCGGCTGCGAGGGTGGTTACCGCCTGTAGCATGGGGTGCGGCCCGCAGGCAAAAATTTCAACGCCGGAATGCGCCTGTGAATCGAGCGCGCTCAACCAGTTTCGCGCCAAGTCGGTAACCAGGCCTTGGTGACAGCCTGGGAAGCCGCGCAGGCTGGCGAGGCGGGATGGGATGTTCCAGTCATCGAGCAGTGGCATCGCCGCGATGACGCCGTCGGGCAGGGCCTTGAGCAGGATCTGCGACGGGCGCAGCGGAAACGGAAAGGGGGCCTCCGATCCGAGGAGGACGAGTGGGCGGTAGTTGGGGTTCCGGCGCAAGGATTCGGCGAGAAAGACGATTGGCGGCATGCCGACGCCACCACCGATGAGGAGCACTCTGGGGCGCTCGGGGTGCACCTGAAACGGTCGCCCAATCGGCCCCAGCACGCTGATGGTCTCGCCCGTCTTGCGTTGCGCCAGCAGACGCGTTCCGCGACCTACCGCTTTGTAGAGAAAATCGACCCAGCCGACCTGCGCAGACACTCGCATGATGGAAATCGGGCGGCGCATGGGTAGTTGAGGATCGCACTGGATGTGGGCAAAACTGCCGGGGCGTGCGCTCCGGGCGCACTCCGGCGCTCTGACACGAAGCATGTGCTGTTCCCCCGGATGCGCTTCCTGAGAAATGACCTCCGCGTCTTCCAGGAACAGGGTGTTGCGCTCGGACTGCATGTTCATGAGCCTTCAAACACCAGCCGTCCGCGCAAAAAGGTGTGGGTGACCCGCCCTCTGAATTCCCAACCAAGAAAGGGCGTGTTCCGTCCGCGGCTGCGCATTGCCGCCGCATGCAGTGTCCAGTGGGCCCCGGGATCGAAGATGCAGATGTCCGCGGTCGCCCCCTCGTTCAGTCTGCCCAGGGGCAGGCCAAGGATCTTTGCGGGTCCCAGGGTGAGGCGCGCGATGGCTGCGGAAAGGCTCAGCACCTTTTCTTCGACCAGCTTCAATGTCAGGGGCAGCAGCGTCTCCACGCCGGATATGCCGCAGGCTGTGGAAGGGAAAGGGGCTTGCTTTGCATCCGGCTCGTGGGGTTGGTGATCGGAGCAAATCGCGCTAATGATCCCCTGGGCCACAGCGGCACGCAGCGCCTCCCGGTCGCTGTGCGTGCGCAGCGGAGGAACCACATGGCAGTTGCTGTCGAATCCGTTGAGATCCGTCTCCGTGAGATGCAATTGGTGAGCCGAGACGTCGGCGGTGACCTCGTCGCCGTCACTGTGCGAACGAGCGATCATGCGTGCCCCTGTGGCGCAGGACAGGCCGTGGAAGTGCACGCGGGCACCGGTGTGCTGGGCGAGGGCAAGGTCGCGAGCCAGGGCTACGGTTTCCGCTGCTTCCGGGATGCCGGGGAGCCCCAGTCGGGCACTCACCTTGCCTTCATGAGCGCATCCTTGGTTCGCAAGCTCGGGGTCCTGGGGAAACAGAAACGTAGTCAATCCGAAGGTCGCGGCATACTCGAGGGCGCGCCGCAAGATCAGGGTGTTGCCGACCGGCGTACGGCCGTTGCTGATCACGATGCACCCGGCTCGCTTCAAGGCTGCCATCTCGCTCAACTGGTGTCCGAGCAGGCCTTGCGTCATCGCGCCCATGGGCAGCACGCGAGTGCTGCCGCTGGCGGCCGCTTTGCGGCGGATAAGCTCGGTAACCGCCGGCGTGTCGTTCACCGGCAGTGTTTCCGGCGTGCAGCAAAGGGTCGTGATGCCGGCGGCGGCAGCGGCGGCAGACTCGCTTGCGATCGTCGCCTTGTATTCGTAGCCCGGTTCGCGTAGGTGAGCACAGAGGTCGATGAGCCCTGGGCATATCACCAAGCCTTCGGCGTCGATC
>JAHEIA010000587.1 GCA_024639625.1 Chromatiales bacterium | reverse complement strand
GATGCTGCGCTATCTGAAACAGCTCGAAAACAAAGACCTGTCGCTGGCGCACGCGATGATCTCACTGGGCTCCTGCACGATGAAGCTGAACGCCACTACGGAGATGATCCCCATCACCTGGCCCGAATTCAGCGACATCCACCCCTTTTCGCCCGCCGACCAAACCGAGGGCTACCGGCAGCTGTTCCGGGAACTGGAGCAGATGCTGATCGCGTGTACCGGATATGACGCCGTATCGCTGCAGCCAAATGCCGGGTCGCAGGGCGAGTACGCGGGTTTGCTGGCGATCAAGGCCTACCACGAGTCCCGCGGCGACGAGGACCGCGATGTCTGCCTGATACCCTCTTCAGCCCACGGCACCAATCCAGCCAGCGCAGCGATGGCCGGCATGAAGATCGTCGTGGTCAAGTGCGACCAGCAGGGCAACGTCGATCTCGCGGACCTCAAGACATTGGCCGCGGAGCACGCCGACCGGCTGGCCGCCCTGATGATCACTTATCCATCCACCCACGGGGTTTTCGAAGAGGACATTCGCGAAATCTGCCAGACCGTGCACGATCACGGCGGGCAGGTGTACCTCGACGGCGCGAACCTCAACGCCCTGGTGGGGGTCGCCGCCCCCGGAGAATTTGGCGCCGACGTGTCGCATCTCAATTTGCACAAGACGTTTTGTATCCCGCACGGCGGCGGCGGTCCCGGTGTGGGCCCCATCTGTGTCGGCAAGCACCTCGAGCCGTTTCTGCCGGGGCACCCGGTCGTGGATACCGGTGAGTCCGGCGCGCGTAACCCCTCGATCGCGGCCGCACCCTGGGGCAGCGCCGGCATCCTCCCGATCTCCTGGGCTTACATCTCCATGATGGGTCGCGAGGGTATGAAAAAGGCAACCCAGATCGCCATCCTGAATGCCAACTACATCGCCAGCCGCCTGTCAGAGGCGTTCCCGGTCCTCTACAAGGGGCGCAACGGCCGCGTCGCCCACGAATGCATCATCGACATCAGGCCGTTCAAGGAATCCTGTGGGGTCACCGAGGAAGATGTGGCCAAGCGACTGATCGACTTCGGCTTCCACTCGCCCACGATGTCCTTCCCGGTGCCCGGAACGCTGATGATCGAACCGACCGAGAGCGAATCGCTCGCGGAAATCGACCGCTTCTGCGAAGCCATGCTGACGATCCGCGAGGAGATCAGGGCGATCGAGCAGGGCCAGGTGGATGCGGACGACAACGCCCTGAAGAATGCCCCCCATACAGCCGCGGACCTGGCGGGCGAGTGGCCCCACGCCTACGGGCGCGAGCAGGCGGCCTTCCCGGTCAGCGGACTCTATCTGAACAAGTTCTGGGCGCCTGTGGGCCGGATCGACAATGTCTTCGGGGACCGCAACCTGGTCTGCGCCTGCCCGCCGCCGGAAGCATGGGTATCGGAGCCGGACGAAGACGAATAGGCCGCCCGGCTGGCCCGGAGGTTTGCGTTAGCTACAGAATCACCTCTTCCGCCGGCAGGCGCCGGTTGTAATGGGATGACATCACCCGTCCGTATGCGCCCGCATTCGCGACCAAGATGATGTCGGACTCTTCGCTGGCCGGCAAAAACCGGCTTTCCCCGAGCACGTCCCCCGACTCGCAAATCGGCCCGACCACACGATAGTGCGTGTCCGGCTTTGAATCCAGGCGGCTCAGGTTGACGATGTCGTGAAAGGCGCCGTAGAGCGCCGGACGGATCAGCGAATTCATGCCGGTGCCGACGCCGAGATAATGGTACTGCCCCTTGGTTTTCAACTGGGTCACCCGCGCGAGCAGGACACCGCATTCCGCCGCCAGGTAGCGGCCCGGTTCCAGCCAGATCTCCACATCGTGGCCGGCGGCGGCATCGGCCAGCAGCGCATCCAGGCGCTCGAGATCGAAACCGGGCTTGCCGCGACGGTCCGGTACGCCGAGCCCACCGCCGAGGTCGACGGTGCGGACATCGGGAAACTGCGGCAATAGCTCGAGGAAACGCTCGAACTGCTCCCGCCACGCCTCCGCGTCGGTCACGCCGCTCCCGGTGTGCGCATGCAGGCCGACCACCCGGCCGTCCCTGGCTTCGAGCGCCTCACGCACTGCTTCCAGATGGCCGAGCGAGATTCCGAACTTTGAGTTCGCGCCCGAGGTGATGACCTTCTGGTGATGGCCGTAGCCGGTATCCAGGTCGAGGCGCAGAAAGATATCCCGGCCGACGAACAGGTCGGGCCACTGCTCGACGATCCATGAATTGTCCACGGTCAGTTGGAC
>JAHEIA010000154.1 GCA_024639625.1 Chromatiales bacterium | reverse complement strand
AGCCGGTTTCCGCGTTGGACGACCGGCAGGGCCACGAAGCCGACTCAAACCGGGAATCGCCGTTCTCTGGGCGAGCTTTCGGTGCACACCCCAGTCCACTCCGTCTACGCGGATGCGTTCGTCTATTGCGTTATGCAACATCCAGGTTCTTTTCTGCAACAATTGAGGTCGCATGCAGCATTCCCGCTACTGAAAGGGCTGATCCAGTCTCCGTCGACGCGGTCTCTCGCCCAACGTTGCAGATTTCAACGACAGGGCGTCAAGCAGTTCTCGGAAGCTAGGGCAAAAACAGTAGGTTAGCCTCCAAGAAGTTGCGGCACGCAATGTGCTTTACGTGTAAAGAGCGGCCCCGAAACCACGGGGGCCGCTGGCCCAACATGGATACGCTAAACAGAAGCTGTTCGAGAGCAATGACACAGAAGGCGCCAGGCACCAGCTTGACGAATTCACGGGACAGCAGAAGCCTCGGGGCCCGGCAAAGCACGGATCGAGGCGTTGGCGGAAGAGGTGAACAGGCTCGACGCCAAGGTGTCGAGCCCGGATACGGAGACACACACCCAGTATGATGAGGCCATGGCGGATCTGCGTCGGATGGTCACGGAGCCGTGACCGCCGAGTCTCTGGATTGATTCACCACCCGGGCGCCCCAAGCGCGAGCCAGTCGCTTAGGCGATGCGAGAACCCAGGTGCAAAGGCGGCCCGAATCCTCGCGGTTGCACGGCGGCAGCGTAGCCCCCTATGAACGCAGATTCGGAAGCTCGGCCACGGGCCCAGCGGATTGCCCTGGTAGCCATGAACAGGCTGGATTGCAGCGCGCTTTCCTACGCACTCAACGCCTGCCGGCGCATGGACGCGCGCCTTGACATCCTGACCAATCTGCCGCCGGAGGAAACCGACCGGGCAGTGATCACAGCGAGAGGCTCGACGGATACCCCGTGGAGGATCATCCGGGTCAGCGGCGAAACGGATAACGATGTCTTTCTTTACCTGCAGACCGAGTCGGGGCTGTTGTTTCTCGCATCGGATATTCACGACGCAGCAGCCCGCAAACTGCGCGACAGATCCGGCAATCAGGGCCTACGACTAGGGGTCCCTTGGGTGGAGGTCGACGGGCAATAAAGGCAGCGCCGATCCGGCCGGCGAAGCTGTATTGAGGAGTATACCGAAGTGAAGATCAAAGATCGACAATCCAAGTACGTCAAGGGCCTGCTACCATTTCTGGCCTGGTTCCCTGCGGTGAATCGCGGCACCATGAGGGACGACATGATGGCTGGGCTGACGGGAGCCATCGTGGTGTTGCCCCAGGGAGTGGCCTTCGCCACGATCGCCGGCATGCCACCCGAGTACGGCCTGTACGCTGGCATGGTCCCTGCCATCATTGCCGCGCTTTTTGGCTCCTCCCGGCACCTGGTCTCGGGACCCACCACGGCGGCTTCCATCGTGCTGTTATCGTCGCTCAGCATATATGCCCCGCCCGGCAGTGCGGAGTTCGTAACTCTGGCACTCACCTTGACCTTCATGGTCGGCGTCCTAGAGCTTGCCTTGGGACTGGCGCGCATGGGGGCCCTGGTCAACTTCATCTCCCACTCGGTGATCGTGGGCTTCACCGCTGGGGCTGCGATCCTGATCGCGGCCAAGCAACTGAAGCACTTCTTCGGTATCGACATGTCGGGCGGCGGTCACTTGCACGACATCCTGTGGAACTTTGCCCAGCAGATCACTGTCATCAATCCCTACGTGGTGACCGTCGCGCTGATCACGTTGCTCTCTGGCATCGCCGTAAAGCGCTGGTTGCCCAAGGTGCCGTATATGATCGCAGCCATGCTGCTCGGCAGCCTCGCCTCAGTGTTGATCACCGCGGGTTTCGGCGAGGCGGCGGCGCATATCGCCACCGTGGGTGCCCTGCCGCAGTCACTCCCGCCGCTATCGGCCCCCGACCTGTCGCTGCACACCATCAAGAACCTCGCGCCGGCGACCCTGGCTGTCACCCTGTTCGCCCTCACCGAGGCGGTTTCCATCGGCCGATCCCTGGCCAAGCGCTCGGGCCAGCGCATCAACGGCAACCAGGAATTCATCGGCCAGGGCCTGTCCAACATTTTCGGCAGCTTCTTCTCAGGCTATGTAGCCACCGGCTCCTTCAACCGCTCCGGCCTCAACTACCAATCCGGCGCCAAGACGCCCCTGGCGGCGGTCTTCGCGGGTTTCCTGCTGATGGCGATCGTACTGCTCGTGGCCCCACTGGCAGCCTATTTGCCGAAGGCCGCGATGGCCGGCATCCTGTTCCTGGTGGCCTGGGGCCTGATCGATTTCAAGGAGATCCGGCACATTATAAAGAGCTCCAAACGCGAAACAGCGGTCATGGCCGTAACCTTCTTTGGCGCCCTGTTCCTCGAGCTGGAGTTGGCGATCTTCGCGGGAGTCATGCTGTCGCTGATACTCTATCTCGAGCGGGTGTCGCATCCGCGAATCGTCTCCCTTGCACCGGATCCTCGCCTCCACAAGCATGCTTTTTCCAGCGACCCCACAGTGACCGAGTGCCCGCAGCTCAAGTTCCTACGCATCGACGGCTCCATCTTTTTCGGCTCGATCAACCACGTGCAGGAAGCGTTCGCCCAGCTGCGGGAGCGGAATCCACGGCAAAAGCACCTGGCCATTATTGCCGAGGGGATCAACTTCGTGGACGTGTCCGGAGGCGAAACCCTGGTCGAAGAGGCGAGGAAGCGCAGGGACGCTGGCGGCGCCCTGTATCTCGTTAACATCAAGCACGGGTTATGGCATTCGATGGAACGCTGTGGCTGCCTGGACGCGATCGGTCCGAACAACGTCTTCCAGTCCAAGACCGCAGCCGTCACTGGCATCTACCAAAAACTGGACAAATCGATATGCGCGGTCTGTAGCAAACAGGTCTTCCGCGAGTGCGCGCGTGGATCGACCTGACCAAAACGCGACTGTGCAACTTCTTTGTCAGGAGGTCACCGCGTGACGACCATGGTTGGCAAAGGCCAGGCCGCAATCTTCCGGAGCCTTACCCGCCAATAGCGGATTGCGGGCGGCATTATCAGCTTGGCGCCGTTGAATCTGGTGACCAGCGTATTCACGGTCCAGTTCGTCTGGATAACCGCTGTTCTCGGGCTTACCATTGACCCCTTCGCACTTCGAGGCGGTGGGGATGGGTGTGGCTGCCGGTACCCTGTGTCGCTGCTGTTGGGGTCAACGTCCATTGTCGCCCCTTTGATGGGCTTGGAGCAGGTTCTGGCGGATACCGGGCACTCACGACGGTTTCTCGTTTGACGCGGTCACCTACGCCTCTGCAGCGATTGTCATCAGCGCCGGAAGGCTGGACAAAACACGTGTCCTGAGCGCGGCCAACGCCTTCATGCTCCAAATGCCCCAGCCACCCAGGCTCGGATCATACCCATAATGCTGGCTAGGGCCTGTTACCACTATGCGGATGCCCAGCGTTGGCCCTCAGATGAGACCAGACCAGGCGCGCAAAGAGTAGTTTGTTGCTCCAAATGAGCGATGCAGGACAAGATATACAGATGTGTCTATGGGACTCTGGGATTGGCACAGGCACGAGCATGTTCCTAAGCGGTTAGATGAACGCCGAACCAAAAGTCATTTTGCTCATCGGCCTGTTGATGGTGGCGGGGCTGGCGGCGGGCACCTGGGTAGCCCGCCTCGGAGCGCCCAGAGTGCTTGGTTACGTGCTCGCAGGGATGCTGTTCTCCACCGGTCTTCTGGGGGGTACGCTCGGGCTGCGGGTCGAGGGCTGGGCGGAACCCTTGGTCGAGTTCTCGCTCGGCATCATCGCCTACCTCATCGGAGGGGCCATGACTGCGGCGCAACTTCGCCGTTCAGGCCGCGTGATTCTCATCTCAGCGGTCGGCGAATCCCTGGGGGCGGTCGTCGCTGTGTTCCTGACCATGCTGTGGATTATTGGCGCAGAACAGGGCGCCGCTTTGGCTCTGGCCTTTGCTGCGTTGGCAGCGACCACCGATCCGGCGGGCTCTGTAGCAGTGCTGCACCAGTATCGCAGCAGTGGTCCTCTCAGCAAGACCTTGCTCGGCGTGGCAGCCATAGACGACGCCTTAGGTATCCTGCTCTATTCCCTGGTGTTGATCGGGTTCACAGACCTACCGCTGCTGGCCGGCACCGGTGCGGCTGCGGTCACAATTGCCGGTGGCGTTCTACTCGGCATCGCCAGCGGCAGGGCTCTGGCCTGGACCGTACAGCGCCTGCATTTCCGCGAGTTCCACCTGCCGGCCATTCTGGCGGCCATCCTACTCACCATCGGCCTGGCGCAGCAATGGGAACTGCCTCACCTGCTGGCGGTAATGGCGCTTGGATTCACCTCCCGCCATGCCCTCGCGAGCATGGGCGAACGAGTCATACTGCCGCTGGAACGGCTGGAAGAGACAGTCTTTTTGCTCTTTTTCACCCTCGCCGGCGCACAGTTCGAGATCAACGTATTCAGCGTCCACCTGGGGCTGGTTGCAGCCTATTTCGTAGCACGGGCACTGGGAAAGATCTGTGGCGCCTACCTCGGTGCATCCCTGGCATCCGCACCCTTGCCGGTAAGGCGCTGGTTGGGCCCGACCTTGATCCCCCAGGCCGGGGTTGCCGTAGGTCTCGCCATGGCGTTGACCCATCATCCGGCTTTGCAAGACATGGGGACGGTAATCGTCAACGTACTCCTGGCCAACACCTTTCTCTGCGAGGCGGCGGGGCCGCTTGCCGCCCGATTTGCGTTAGCGCGGGCTGGCGAGATCGGAGCGAAGCGTAAGAGACACGGCACATGAAGGTAAAGGAGTGGCTGAAAAGATATGAAAGAGTGCCCGTCACTGCCGCGGCGGACTGGACATTGGAACAAGCAGCGAACGCTCTCCTGGATCGTCCCGGCGTGCGCGACCTGTTTTTGATCGACGATCAAGGGCGACTGATCGGTCATGTTTCGCTGCGTCGGATCGCACAGCTCTTGCTGGCTGAACACCTACCCTTTCCGAGTCGCCGCCAACTCATGGAGCGGATCGCCTGCGGGCCGGTCCAGGAACTAATGGACCCACACGTGACCGCCGCCAGTCTGGAAGAGGAGGTCGACGACGTTTTGCACCGTCTCATCGAGCAGGGCCTGGAGGATCTACCGGTAGTCGATGCCTCGAGGCGGCTTGTGGGAGTGGTCAACCTGAGCACCGTATTGCGTGCCCTACGCCCCTCCGCTAGCGGGCCTTTGCCTGATATCGGTGCTAACAACTAGCAAAAAAATCCACATGCCAACGGCCAAACGCGAAAAGCCGCACGCAAGATCCCCGATCGGCCGGATAACCGAGGTCCACGGGCCGGTGGTGGTCATCGCCTGCGAGCGACTGCCCCCACTGCGCCGTGCTCTGAGCACCCGGGTCAAGCATGAAACCTGGTTGTTCGAAGTCCATCAACACTTAGATACCCGCCACGTTCGGGCCATTACCCTGCACTATAGCAGCGGGCTCCAGCGAGGACAGGCAGTATACGATACCGGCGCGCCGCTACGTGTGCCGGTAACGACCACCTGCCTGGGTCGGTTGTTGAACGGTTTCGGCGAGCCGCTAGACGGCGGCCCCGCGCTAGATACCCGGGAATACCGCGACATCCACGGCCAGCCGGTAGCTCTGAGTGAGACAGTGGGCGTCGGAGCGATGCTGGAAACGGGAATTAAGGCCATCGACCTGCTGTGCCCTTTCGCCCGTGGCGGCAAGACAGGTTTGTTCGGCGGCGCCGGCGTGGGCAAGACCGTGCTGATCATGGAGTTCATGCACGCCGTCGCTTCGCTCCACGCGGGCGTCTCGGTGTTCGCGGGCGTCGGCGAGCGCATCCGCGAGGGCCATGAGCTGTGGCACGAAATCCGCGAAGCAGGAGTATTGCCCCAGTCACTCATGGTGTTCGGCCAGATGGACAAATCACCGGGCGTTCGCTTTCGGGCGGGACTGGCCGCACTCACCTATGCGGAATACCTGCGCGACGTCACAGCCAAAGAGGTGCTGCTCGTCATGGACAATGTCTTCCGCTTCGTACAGGCTGGCAGCGAGATATCCAGCCTGCTCGGGCGGATGTCGGCCACTGTGGGCTACCAGCCCACCCTGAATTCGGAGGTGGCGGAGATGCAGGAGCGCATCGTTTCCACCCCCCACGGCTCGATCACCGCTGTGCAGGCAGTTTACGTACCCGCCGACGACATGACGGATCCCGCGGTGAGCGCGATCCTCAGTCACCTGGACACCACGGTGATCCTGTCGCGGGAACAGGCGAGCAACGGCATCTACCCCGCCGTCGACCCATTGGCATCTGGAAGCGAACTCATGGACAGCCACACCTTGGGCGAGCGCCACTTCCGCATAGCAGAAGGCGTGCGAGAGCATCTCGCCCGGTATCACGAACTGCAGGACATTATTGCCATGCTCGGTGTCGAAGAACTCTCCGCAAGCGACCGGAAAATCGTGCATCGGGCCCGGCGGCTGCAACAATACCTCACCCAGCCGTTCCACATCACAGCAACTCATACGGGAGTGCCGGGCGTGTCAGTCACCTTGAGAGACACGCTGGCAGACTGCGATGCCTTCCTGTCCGGCCGCTATGACGAACTGCCCGAAGAGCACTGTTACATGCGCGGCACCATGCAGGAACCACGCCCATGAGCAGCTTCTCTCTTGTACTTCGGGATCCCAGCCGGGCCGAGCGCATCGAAGGCGTGAGCTCCTTTGTCGGCGAGGACGCCTCCGGCAGCTTTGGCATCCTGGGGGGGCACACCCGATGCATGACCGTGCTGAGCTTCGGGCTTGCCCGCTTTCGCTGCGTGGGAAACCCCTGGGAATACCTCGCCATTCCCGGCGCGCTGCTCTATTTCGCAGGCAACGAAATGCTGATCACGACCTCGCATTACCTCCGAGACACAGACTACCAGCGCATCAGTAGCCGGCTCGAGGCGGAAATGATGGCCGAAGAACGAAAGCTGAGTAACCTGAAAAGGAGCCTCCGGCGCATGGAGGAAGCCCTCATGCGACGGCTGTGGGAGCTTCGATGACTCAGAAGAACCGGGACCGACAACTGAGGGACCAAGTGGACAGGCAAGCGCGACGGCGGGCAAGGGCCGAGCGGGAGCACCACCAGTGGCTGGGCCAGACCGTGTATCTCGGCACCCTGGGCCTGGTGTTCGTGATCCCCGTCGTGGGGGGAGCCTACCTGGGTGCCTGGCTCGACCGGCGGCTGGAAGGCTATTCCATGAGCTGGACCCTGAGCCTCATCTTCCTCGGTCTGGTGCTCGGATTGGT
>JAHEIA010000586.1 GCA_024639625.1 Chromatiales bacterium | reverse complement strand
CAGAATCCTGAAAATTCGCCGCGTTCTCTCCACCGTACTCGACCTTGCTGTTCTTGCCGTAGAGCAGGAAGAAAAAATTTTCCGGATCTGGATAGTCCGCGTTCCACCCCCACATGAACATCTGGGCGGTTCCCTTACGCATCTTCTCCTGAAAGCGGTTGTAATCGGTGGCGCGGATCACCAGCTGAATACCGAGCTTGGAGAACTGTTTGCGCATCCAGTTAAGACGCGCTTTGTCGTCCGGCCCGGTCGCGGTTGTATCGAAATAAAGCACCAGGGGCTCGCCGGTCGCCTCGTCCCATCCTGCCGGATAACCCGCCTGCGCCAGCAATCGCTTGGCCTCCTCCAGGGGGCGACGGTGTGCTTGACCGGATGTGAAACGGTAGACGTAGTGGTTGGTCCCCGCCTCCCCTTGCCGATAGCCGAAGGTCCCGGGCGGCAGGGGTCCCTGCGCAGCGACGCCACGGCCATTGGCGAAGATCGAGACATATTCGTCGAAGTCTACCGCGATCGAAAGGGCCCGGCGCAGCAGACGCGCGCGCTCGCTAGCCCCCCCGACGACCGGATCCTTCATGTTGAATCCCATGTAATAGCTCGAAGCGGTGACAGAGGTTTGCAGCTGGATCCCCTGCTCGCTCATCGATTCGGTCAATCTAGCCTCCCCCTGATTGCCGAAATGTACCGCCTGGTCGAAGCTGTCGGAGGATACGCCGGAACTGTCGTAGTAACCTTGCAGGAACTTGTTCCAATAGGGAATATTCTCTTTCTCGAGGTTGTACACCGCGCGATCGATAAAGGGTAGGACACGGCCTGCATCGTCGAGCAAACCCGCCTCACGATCGCTTTCTTCTCCCTCCACCGGGTAGGTCTCGGCACGGAAGTTGGGGTTACGCTCGAGCACCATACGAAGATTCGGATTGTTCTCGGTAAGCATGAAGGCGCCGGTACCGACCGGATACCAGTCCAGCGTTATGTTGCGCTGCTGCAATCCCGGCTGGGAGTAGAAGCGATCCGCCTCCCACGGCATGGGGGCAAAGAAGGGCATCGCCAGCCAATACAGGAACTGCGGATACTTCCCCTTGAGCCGGATCCGCAGGGTATGGCGGTCCAGCACCTGCGCGCCCTCCATCGCGAAGTCGCGGAGATCGACGTAAGGAGATTCTTCTCCGGTTTCCTCGCGCAGCCGAGCGGACTCGCGCTCCACCTGCGCGCCGAACTCCTCGAATCCAACGATGTAATCCCCCAGCAGACCGGCGATCGGGGAGTGCAGATGAGGGGCAGCAAGACGCTTGATTTGATAAAGATAATCTTCCGCCGTCAGCTCCCGGGTCCCCAGGTGCGGGAAATCGCTTAATTCGTGAATCTCCCTCACGGCATTGGAAGTGAGCTGATGAAACCTGTAGCTCCCGGCCTCGTCACGGGCGAACGCCGGATGGGGCTGGTACTCGATACCTGGCTGAATGCGGACCAGATAATCGCTGAATACGATGTCTTGTTCGGCGCTGGCCGATACTAGCTCACCGAGCGCGTCTCGGTATTCCACCTGCGGCATCTCTGCTGCCGTGAGCGGTACCAATTGGTAGGGCCGTTTGAGAAAGTGATACTGCAGCGGGGGTTCATAGATCTGCCCGATGAAGCTGTATTCGTTGGAGCTATACGAACGCACCGGATCGAGATGCTTGGGGCGCTCGGAAAACGAACTGTATGCAATATTGGCCAGCGAGTCGGACGTCGGATAGGGGTTGTTCCAAGGCGAGGGGTCGCACGCTGCAAGGCAGCCGACGAGCAAGCAACACACGAGCAAGCTCGGCCTACCCCTGGCAGCCGTCCAGCGGACCGCAGCCGATTCGCTCGACCCCGTCCGCAGCGGGCGGCCGACTGTGCTCGACTTACGAGCAGCGGATACCCAATCCCCGAACGGTTCGAGTACACCGGCGGGGCGGCTTGTCGCCGCGTCGCCAAGCGTACGCATCCCGACAAGGCTCCCTGGAGAAGCGTTGCCTGGGGTCTGCTGAGCAAAGCCGGTCAATAGGTCGCCCCCACGGCCGACAAGGCCTTGTTGCCACGCACAGCGGAGAGCCCTGCCCGGCTCTCGGCCAGAGGGTTTGTTCCAACAGAGAATTTCCGGTACCTTACCACGCCAGAATCTACCAGCAATCCAGTTTCTGTTCGCACCGGGGCTGACCCCCATCAGCCAGGGCGCACTCATCAATACGACAAGGATACGATGCCATGGGTTTCCTGCAAGACAAGCGCGCGTTGATCGTTGGG
>JAHEIA010000585.1 GCA_024639625.1 Chromatiales bacterium | reverse complement strand
CAAACCTATGACGCGATCGAGGATGCGGGCCATCCGCAGCCGGCGATCCTGCCGCTGAACCTGGAAGGCGCGGGCGTGAGGGATTTCGCCGGTGTGGCGACCACCCTGGAGCGGGAGTTCGGCCGCCTGGACGGCCTGTTGCACAATGCCGCCGAGCTGGCCTTCCTCAGCCGCATCGACGACTACGATTTCGAGGTCTGGGAGAAGGTGCTTAGAGTCAACCTCACCGCGCCCTTTCTCCTTACCCAGGCCTGCCTGCCGTTGCTTCGCCGGGCGGCAGATGCCTCGATCCTGTTCACCTCCGACCGGGTGGGGCGCAAGGGAAAGGCCTACTGGGGCGCCTACGGAGTGTCGAAATTCGGCCTCGAAGGGCTGATGCAGATCCTCGCCGACGAGACCGAGCAGAGCCACATCCGGGTCAACAGCATCGCCCCTCCCGCGACTCGCAGCAACCTGCGGGCCCGCGCCTATCCGGGGGAGGACCCAACCAAGCTGGCGCTCCCCGAGCGTTTCATGAACCTTTACCTGTACCTCATGGGCGCAGACAGCACCGGCATCACCGGGCAGGCCTTCGATGTCGTCGCGCCCCCGCGGTCCACCCCTGACGGGAAAGAAATCTTATGATCGAAAGAACACACCGATCGCGCATTCCAGCCATGACGTGCCTGCTCATCCTGCTCGCCGCCTGGGGACCCTTCGCATCGGGATCCAGCGTGGCGCAGGTCAGCCTGCAAGAGATGTTGCAAGACAGTGAGCTGGTATTCGAGGGACGGGTGATCGGCCAGGAGGTGCGCGCCGGTGCAGGCAAGCGCGCAATCTTCACCTTCATGACGCTCGAAGTACTCGACGTCATCAAAGGCGCATACCCCGCGGAGCGCATCGAGTTGCGTTATTTGGGGGGCACCTTGGGCGACCAATCGCTCCAGGTCACCGACCTCCATCTGCCGAGTGTCGGGGACAGAGGCGTGTTTTTCGTCGAAACCCTGGGTAACAGCCCGGCCCACCCCCTGTACGGCTGGGACCAGGGGCATTACCGGATTGTGCGCGACCCGCAGGGCCAGCAGGAGATCGTCGAGAACTACCGCCGCCAGCCGATCTACGGCATCGACCGCACGCGGATGCGCAACAAATCCGGGCTCAGTACGGGAACCGCATCGGGCCTTTCTCTCGAACCGACCGCCCTCGGCAGTGAGCCTTTGAGCGCGCAGGATTTCAAGCAGGAATTGCGCGACCTGCTGATGGAGGCATCACCATGAGCAAGAAACACTGGATCGCCGTCGCCGCCTTCGCCTTGTTGACGGCAGTCCCAGTCCAAGCCTATGTCTTGCTCGGCGCGAGCTGGCCCGTGCCGCAAACCCGGCTGTTCGTCGACATCGACTACCAGGGCGGCTCGAGCAACAGCGGTCCCACATGGGACCAGGCCTTCGCGCAGGCTACGGAAGAATGGGAAGCGGTCAGTGCTTTCCGTTTCGACATCACCGCCACCGCCTCGCATCCCTGCGCCGGCGTCTCGGGAAGCGGCATTCCCGAGGACGGATTCCGCAACGGCGTAGGCTTTCACTCGAGCAACTGCGGGCTGCCGTTCGGCTCGTCCACCCTGGCGCTCACCTACATCTACTCGACCGTGCAGCCCGCGCCAAGCATCACGGAGACGGATGTCCTGTTCAATAGCAACCTGAGCTGGGATCTCTACAGCGGCGGATGGAAAGGCAGCATCGCGGATTTTAGCCGAGTCGCGGTACACGAACTCGGACACGTGCTGGGGCTGGGACACGAAGACCGCTATCCAGCCATCATGCAGACCTTCGTCTCGCTGGGTGATTCGACCGAAGCGCCTCTGGCGGACGATATCGCCGGAGCGACCACCCTGTATGGAGCACCGGCAAACCCTCTCGCGCGCATTCTTTTGCGTCTCGAGGAACCTGCCGTCGGGGACATCAAGACTGGGGTGGCGAATCTGCGGGGCTGGGTGCTCGGTCTGCAGCCGCTGGACCGCGTGGAACTCTACATCGACGGGCTGTTCGTCACCCGGGTGCCGCTCGGCGCCGTGCGCCGCGACGTGCTCGGCGCCCACCCGGAGTACCCCAACGCCGCGAATTCGGGTTTCTCGATGGCATACAACTACAGTAACCTCAGCGCGGGCAACCATACCGCCCTGATTCGCGTCTACGACACCCAAGGCTACACGGAGTACCAGCAAGTAAACTTTCGCGTCGTGCGCTTCAGCAATCCGTTCATCCGCGATTCATCCAGCGTCAGCCTTGCCGAGGCA
>JAHEIA010000584.1 GCA_024639625.1 Chromatiales bacterium | reverse complement strand
GCTGCCGCGCGATCACCAAGTCTAGCTTGAACGTCCACTGCGGCCACGATGACTACCACTGTATCGACGACACCGGATTTTTCCAGGTGATGGGAAAGAGCGCCCAGGAAGCAGCGGACCTCAACCTGATCGGGCGCAAGATCGCCGAGCTGTCCCTGACTCCGGCGGCGGTTGCACAGGACGGTTTTCTCACCACTCACTTGATCGAGCCTTTGAACGTGCCGGAGCGCGAGCTGATCGCAGAGTTCCTCGGACGCCCGGACGATATCATCGACTGTCCGACCCCCGCTCAGCGGATCGTCTACGGACCCAAGCGGCGGCGGGTGCCCGAGCTGTGGGACGTGGACAACCCGGTGGTCTCCGGCTCGGTACAGAACCAGGATGCCTACATGCAGTCCGTCGCCGCCCAGCGGCCCTATTTCTTCGATCATATCCGTGCCATCGCCGATGCCACGATGGAGGAGTACTACCAACTCACGGGCCGACGCTACCAACGCCTTGCTAGCTACTTAGCGGAGGATGCGGAGTACCTGATCCTCGGCCAGGGGTCGATGATCGTCCAGGCCGAGGCGGTCGCCGACTATCTGCGCGCGACCCGAAAGATCAAGGTCGGCGTGGTGAATGTCACCATGTGGCGACCCTTCCCGGGTGACCTCCTGGCGAAAGTGATCAAGGGCAAGAAGGCGGTCGCCGTTCTCGAGCGCACCGACCAGCCGTTGGCGGAGGACCTCCCGGTGATGCGCGAAGTCCGTTCCGTGGTCACCAAATGTCTGGAGAACGGTCCTACCGGCCGCAGTTCGGAAATCCCCTATCCGGGCTACGAGCCCTATAAGCCCGATGACGTACCCAGGCTGTATTCCGGATGCTATGGCATGGGCAGCCGCGACCTGCAACCCGAGGGCCTCGTCGGCGCAGTGGAGAACATGCTACCCGACGGCCAACAGCGGAAGTTCTTCTACCTCTCGGTGGATTTCGTGCGCGATCCGCTCACCCCGAAAGAAGAGATTGCACAACAGCAGCTGCTCGATGTCTACCCGCGTATTGCGGAGTTGGCGGTACGCGGCAGCGAGAATCCGGACCTCATGCCGCAGGGGTCGGTGACCGTGCGTATGCACTCGGTCGGCGGCTGGGGCATGGTGACCACCGGCAAGAACCTGGCCATGACCCTGTTCGATCTGCTCGGTTTCGACATCCGCGCGAATCCGAAATACGGTTCTGAGAAAAAGGGCCAGCCGACGACCTACTACCTGGCGGCCGCGCCGGCCCCGATTCCGCTGAACTGCGAGTTTCATTTTGTCGATGTGGTGATGTCGCCGGACCCCAATGTGTTCGGCCACTCCAATCCTTTGTACGGGCTTAAGGAAAGCGGGGTATTCGTCATCCAGAGCAGCCTGGAGAGCCCGCAGGAGGTGTGGGCTACGTTCCCGCCAGAGGCGCGAAAGTTCGTGGTCGATCGACAGATCCGTGTTTTCTACGTCGACGGTTTCAAGATTGCCCGCGAGGAGGCCACCGATCCCGAACTGCAGTTTCGCATGCAGGGCAATGCCTTCCAGGGATCCTTTTTTGCCGCCTCTCCGCTCATGGAGCGCGCCAATCTGAACGAACAGAGCCTGTTCGACGCCATCGAGAGCCAACTGCGCCACAAGTTCGGCGCCAAAGGCGAGCGGGTGGTGCAAGACAATCTGCGGGTGGTGCGCCGCGGCTTTGACGAGATCCGCGAGATCACCGACAAGCCGCTGGCCAGCGCCACGGGCGTCGCGCAGCGCAAGGCTCCGGCGCTGCCTGTGATGCTCAAGCGTCTGCCTCAGGGAGAGGGCCACGCCTCGGACGTGCACCGCTTCTGGGAGCAAACCGGCTACTTCTATGCCACGGGGAGGGGCAACGATAATCTGGTCGACCCCTTCATCGGGCTCTCCCTGATCCCCGCCGCAACGGGCGTGTTCCGAGACATGACGCAGATTCGATTCGAATATCCGCGTTACGTGCCGGAAAATTGCACCGCCTGTGGCGATTGTTACAGTGTTTGCCCGGACAGTGCGATCCCGGGCCTGGTCAGTTCCTTCGGCCAGGTGTTCGAGAGCGCGATCCAGCGCATCGAACGTGGCGGCCAGCCGACCCAGTTCCTGCGCCGCGAGACCCGCCAGATAGAGAAACGGGTGCGCGCACTGGTCGAGCACGCCGGCGAGCAGGCCGATGTGGGCAAGCTCTTGGACCAGGCGGTCTTGGAACTGCTCGCTGAGACGCAGCTGGAGGGAAGCGAGAAAGAGCGACTCG
>JAHEIA010000583.1 GCA_024639625.1 Chromatiales bacterium | reverse complement strand
TCACCAAACTCGCCTCGGTAAAACGCGGCGGCGGTTCGGTGAAGTGCTGCTCCGGACGGATCTGTAGCAGAACAACCGAATCACCTTCGTGAAAGGGGGGCAACAGGCGGTCTTGATCGTCGGTTTTGGCGTCGTCGCTGCCCTCCCGATACACGCTCATGAAGCCGGGAGACGCGATTGTCGATCCGGTCGCGCGGAACAGGTTGCCCTCACCGCAGGCGAGATCCACGCTTACCGTGTGGATCGTCGCGTGGGTCATCTGGCAGGCTACGGTGCGCTTCCATATGAGCTCATAGAGGCGAAACTGGTCCTTGTTCAGGTGCGCGCGCATCTCCTCTGGGCTGCGCAGGACCGAGGTGGGGCGAATCGCCTCATGGGCCTCCTGTGCATTTTTCGCCTTGGTCTTAAAGTACCTGGGCTGTTCTGGAACCAGCTCCGCCCCAAAGCGCTGGGCAATGAAGTCCCGCAATTCGCCGAGGGCCTCGTTGGAAAGGTTCACCGAGTCGGTGCGCATATAGGTGATCAAGCCGACTGCACCGGCGCCGGCGTCGACGCCTTCGTACAGTTGCTGACCAGCAGCTTACCGCCCGCTTGCTGCAATAGCTGCGCCTGAGCGGCGGAAGCCTGCTCCTGGTCTTGGATGCTGAACTGCTCGAGCTTTTGCCCCCGATAATGGGTCAACTTCGCGGCGAACTGCTGCCCGGACTGCTCGGCATCGGCTTCAATAGTCCAGTATTCGCGCTCGCGAAACGCCTCGATCTCCAGTTCTCGCTCCACGATCATGCGTAGAGCGGGGCTTTGCACCCGCCCGGCAGAAAGGCCTCGGCGGACCTTTTTCCAGAGCAGCGGAGAAAGGTTGAAACCGACCAGGTAATCCAGGGCGCGGCGCGCCTGTTGGGCATTTACCAGATCCAGTGACAGCTCCCTGGGATTTTCTACCGCTTCCTGTACCGCGCGCTTGGTGATCTCATTGAATACCACCCGGTGTACCGGTTTGCCGTTCACTGCCCGCCGATGCTTTAGCAGTTCGTACAGGTGCCACGAAATCGCCTCACCTTCGCGGTCGGGGTCGGTCGCCAGATAGAGCGCTTGGGCGCCTTTCAATGCCTTGGCAATGGCCTTGACGTGTCGATCATTTTTGTCGATGACCTGATAATGCATGGCAAATTCGTTTGCCGGGTCCACCGCTCCTTCCTTCGGGATCAGATCTCGCACGTGCCCGTAGGAGGCGAGAACTTCGAAGTCCTTGCCCAAGTACTTCTTGATGGTTTTGGCTTTTGCCGGAGATTCTACGACGATCAAGTTCATTGCTTGCGTTTCGAAGGTCCAATTGCTTACCGGTAGGTGCACTGCCTCCTCCGGCCCGTCGGCGAACCGGGTCGCACCGGTATCAGTGGGGTCCGCAGGGAATGCGGTTGCTGCAGTGCGGAGTCAGTGGATGTACGAAGCGAGTTCGTTGTACACCAACTCTTCCATGTGGGCGAAAGCGATCTCTTGGCCCGGCTGGTTGAGGAGCACCAGCAGAACGATCCATTTCAGCTCTTCCACCGATATCCGCGGCGTATCCAGGGCGAGGGCCCGCTCGATCACCAACTCGCGACTTACTTGCGTGAGGATGCCGTTGTGCTCAAGAAAGATCAACAAACCCCGGGAGTCGGTGTCCAGACGGTGCTGCTCCTCGTCCGTATACAGGCGGAAGGACTGAGTACCTTGGGCGGTTGCCGAAGGGGTGCGTTGACTTGCGGCTAGCTCTTCCAGCCAGCGCAGGGCTTTTTCGATTTCCCGGTCGGGAAAACCGGCTTCGCCCAGCTCCTGACGCAGTTCCCCCTGGTCGGTGACCAGCGGGGTTTCACCATCCATGTAGTTCTCGTACAGGTAGATCAAAACGTCAACGACATTTTCGTTCATCGTAAAACCTCAAGAGCGAACCGGAGTCGCGTGGGGATTGCCGCCCCCGGGCGCACCGGAACGGGTCTAGCGCTTCGAGCTGCGGCTGTAGCGGCCGCCAGCCAGGGATGATACCCGACCTTCCAGTTCCAGTAATAGCAGCATGGAGGAAACCGCCTCCGCGGTCAATCCAGTGTCTTCGACCAATTGGTCTACTGTAACCGGATCGTAACCCATGGCCTGTAACAGCCGGCGATAGTCTGCGTCCAACGGACCGCGCACGGGCGAATCCGCGTCCGGCCGTGTGGTCACATCCTGTTCGAGACCGCCCAATAGGCTGCCGAGTTCTTCGACGATATCGCCGGCGGTTTCGACCAGTTTCGCCCCCTG
>JAHEIA010000582.1 GCA_024639625.1 Chromatiales bacterium | reverse complement strand
CGACCCAGATAAGATAAAAACGGCAGGTAGGGAAGCAATCGGCACCAGCGCACCACCGATTGCATCTCCTGCGGCGACCAGCGAGCTAACGTATCCACCTCCTGCAACATGCGGTGACGCAGGGTAGCCTCCAAAGCGTGCACATCCTGGTCCGGGCGAATCCCCTCCAACCAGGAAGCCATCGGTGTTTTGCGCGCTCCCTCGAGATAGAAAGCAAAACGATTGAGCGGTGCCAGCCTTCCCCAATCGCTCTCGGTGGGCCAGCGGGATAGGTGCGCCTGAATCCGTACCTGAGCGTACTCCAGGCTGTTGTCCGAGTCTCCCGGAAACACGCTTACGGGGATGGGGCGGGCCATGTAAACGGCAAATCTACCGGCCCGTCACGCGCCGAGCAGCTCGTCCGCCATCGCTTCGGCGGCTCTGGCGATACACTCGAGATCCGCATCCGTCTCGATCGGACGGGATTGCGCGGCAGCTTCCGCGCGGACGATCTCTTTCAGATAGCGCCTGATCAGATCGTTACGGCAGCGATGCAGCTTGTGGATGCGCCGCTCGGCGCGGTTCAGAATACGACGCTCAGCGAGCCGGGCGTTACGAATTCGCTGCGCAGCTTGCTGCGCACATGCCTCGGCCTTCTCCGCCACGTCCTGTTCCGCCTGCAGAACCGCGTTGATGGCCTCGTCGAGACCCTTTGGCTTAGCTCTCTCGCTGGACATCTTGCTCTCGCGCCTGTGGCTGAAAACGGACGTCTGGTCGCTAGAATTTCGCCCGCTACTGACACCATTTTGCGATCTGCACCGAACCAGTGCAACAACCGCCAGCCTCCGGCATGGCGCCCGCGGCCGACGACCCGAAACCAGCGCTCATGGGGCAATGTGCCAGCGGGAGGGGCCCCGGTGCCAAATCCGCCGGGGGCCGGGGCATGTCCGGCGCCGCGACAGGGCCTATTCCGGGGTCGAATTGATGATATACATCGCCTCGAGCAGGCTGGGAACTTCGCTGGACAAGCTGCCAAACCATTTCGCGTAAATCGGAGTAATCTGACCGCTGCGGTAGAGTTGGGAAAGAACCCGGTCCGCAAGCAGACGAAATTCCGAATCGTTTCGCCTCACCGCCAGAGCAAAGGGCTCGTAGGAGAACAGTTCATCCGCTATGGCGAATTTTCGGGGCGATTTCTGACTGACGACTAGGCCGATCAGCACGACCTGGTCGGAGGAAAAGGCATCCACCTCACCATTTTGCAGGGCGGCAATTCCCTCCGCCGCAGAAGCGACCGGAACCACCTGCACGTCGCTCACAGTGATTGCATCCTTCAATGCCTGTTTCAGGTTTACGATCGTGGTTGTTCCTTCGACGACTGCGACCTTCTTACCCTGCAGGTCCGAGATGCCATTGATTTCCGCCGACTCCAGGCTCAGCAGAGAAGCCCCGGTCACGAAGGTGAGCTGAGTGAAATCCACCAATTCGCTGCGCGCGAGGGTCTTGGTGGTCGCCCCGCACAGGATATCGATCTCATGGCGGGCCACCGCCTCGAATCGGTTCGAGGCGGTCACAGGAATGTACTCCACCGCAAGGTCGGGCTTGCCCAACTTGTCCTTGATCTCGGTAACAATCCGATTGCACAGGTCGATGGAGTAACCGGTCGGCTGCTTGCCGTCGCCGAGAAACGACATCGGCGGCTCGCTCTCGCGGAAACCGATACGCACGGTTCCGCTCTGCGCTATTCGTTCGAGTGTGCTTCCCGTCTCCCCTGCGCTTAGCGGGGATACGAATAACGACAGGACTGCAGCGAACGCGAACGCATACTTCATGGTGCATCTCCTCGAATTTGCCATGGGGGAACTGCCACTATGGGCTGGTTTGCAGCGGACCCGCCAATCGAGCCGCCATGGAACGCGGATGCGCGAGCCAGTCCTGCTCCTCCGGATCGTGTCTGGCCGGAAGGCAATTACCGCTGCCGGTGTCTCGCGCATGGGTCTCCGCTACCAAAACTCCGCACCGGCCTTCCGCCCGCGATCGGAGACGAAGCATTCCCGGCATGCCTGCAGCATAAGCGAGTCGGGACCACAGTCAAGCATTTCCTGACGGATCTGACTCACCGCTCGTTGCATACCCGCCGTCCGATGCTGCCGGCTCGGCGCGTCATGGACTGTGCATGCCACACACCGTGTTTCGTCCTTTGCTACCGTAACGCGCCAATCGCAGAGTCCGCAATAAGAAGGAACGCAATCACCCACAGGGAATAACGCAGGAGACGCCGATAGGTACCGATGTCGATGCGTCTGC
>JAHEIA010000581.1 GCA_024639625.1 Chromatiales bacterium | reverse complement strand
CAGCACCGTCGATGATTTCCTGCGTCATCTCGAGAAGACCCTACGCCAGACCGAACAGGAGCTTGGCGACGAAAAGCTCATCAACGTGGCGTTGATCCGACATGGGGGCAAGAGCGGGGATGACGCCTCGGGCGCGGCTACCGGCGATCACCTGGGGTCCGTGATGATCGAACTGGTACCCCCTGACGAGCGTGCGGTGCGCAACGAGCGCTTCATCCGGGCCTGGAGGGAAAACATCCGGATTCCGGCGGGTATGGAGAACTTCACCATCACCTCACGGCGCGCCGGTCCGCCCGGGCGTGACGTTACGGTGCGGCTTATCGGCCCCGACGCCGCCGACCTGAAGAACGCCGCCCTGCAATTGATGGAAGCCCTGAAAGGCATACCCGGCGTCAGCGAAACCCAGGACGACATGCCCTACGGCCGCGAACAGCTCATCTATTCCCTGACGCATACCGGCGAGACCCTGGGGCTTACCGTAGCCGATCTGGGGAGACAGCTGCGCACCGCTTTCGACGGCCGGCTGGTGCAGATCTTCCAGGACGGACCCGATGAGATCGAGGTGCGCGTCCAACTTCCGCGGGATGAACGCGACCGCCTGGGCAGTCTGGAACGGATCAATATTCGCACCCCGGAAGGTCGCTTCGTGCCGCTCTCCAGCGTCGCCCAGTGGGATTCTCGGCAAGGCTTTGAGGCGCTGCGGCACGCCGATGGAAAGCTCGCGGTAGAGGTCACCGCCGACGTGGACCGGGCCTCGAACAACGAGAACCTTGTCATCGCCTTGCTCGAGGCATCGGTGCTGCCCGAACTGGTTCGCAACTACGGTATCGACTATTCCTTCGAAGGACGCTCGGCCGACCAACGCGAAACCCTGGCGGACATGAAGAAGGGCTTGATGCTGGGCTTGATCCTGATCTACCTGGTATTGGCCTGGGTCTTCGGTTCCTACGGCTGGCCACTGGTAGTAATGGCGGCCATACCCTTCGGCCTCATCGGAGCCCTTTTCGGCCACCTGTTCATGGGCCTGGACGTTACCATACTCTCGCTCTTCGGTGTCTTCGGGCTTTCCGGTATCGTGGTCAACGATTCCATCATTCTCGTCAGTTTCTACAAACGCCTGCGGGCAGAAGGCATGGAACGGCATACCGCCCTCATAGAGGCCGCCTGTCAGCGTCTACGGGCTGTACTGCTGACCTCCCTGACCACGATAGCCGGCCTGACACCATTACTTTTCGAGACCTCCCTGCAGGCCCAGTTTCTTATTCCCATGGCTACCTCGATCGCCTTCGGGCTCGGCTTTGCCACCTTTCTGATCCTGTTCGTGATCCCCTCCTTGCTCTCGGTGCACGAGAGCGTCCACGCCAGGCTGTCCCGGCTCGTCCAGGGCCCGGCTTCCGGCACGCAACGGGCAACCGGGAAGTCCTAGCGCGCGCCGCCGCGAGACGGGCCGATCGGCAACCCGTAATGCTCGGCTAACGCCACCCAGGCCTCGTCGGCGGTCTCGACGAAGCGGAACAGATCCAGGTCGTTCGGCGAGACGACGCCCTCCTCCACCAGTGCGGGAAAGTTGATGATTCGGCCCCAGAACTCTTGGCCGAACAACAGGACCGGCATCGGCTTGACCTTCTCGGTTTGGATCAGGGTCAAAGTCTCGAACAACTCGTCCAGGGTGCCGAAGCCGCCGGGAAAAGCGACCAGCGCCTTGGCGCGCAGCAGGAAGTGCAGCTTGCGGATGGCGAAATAGTGGAACTGGAAACTTAGTGCGGGCGTGATGTAGGGGTTGGGCTCCTGTTCTGTGGGCAGAACGATGTTGAGCCCGACGCTGCGTCCGCCCGCGTCGTGGGCGCCACGATTAGCGGCCTCCATGATGCCCGGCCCACCACCGGTAATCACCGCCAGATCATGCCTACCCGCCTGCTGTGCCCGCTCGGTGATCAGGCGAGCAAACGCCCGGGCCTGGTCGTAGTACCTGGACTTGGCATGGATGCGGCGCGCTACACCAAGCCGTCGTTGCAGATCGGAATCACCGGGGCGCCGCGCAAGCTCCTGCTCCGCCTTGCGCAAACGCGCCGCCGCCTGTCCCGGTTCGGGGATCCGAGCGCTGCCGAACACCACCACCGTCGATCCGACCCCCTGCTCCGCCTGCAGGATCTCCGGCTTCAGCAGCTCCAGCTGCAAGCGCACCGAGCGCAGCTCGTCGCGCAACAGGAAATCCACATCCGCATAGGCGAGGCGATAAGACGGGGGAACGGGCTGCGGCGGGACCGGCTGGACGCCGGCCGACTT
>JAHEIA010000580.1 GCA_024639625.1 Chromatiales bacterium | reverse complement strand
CTTAAACAATCTCCCTTGAACCATAGCTATGGCTATGATTACCGAGGGCTCCTGCCCTCGGCCCTGCGGGCCAGCCTAACGGCTGTTCAAATTGCTCCCGGCAATTTAGTCTGCGGGCGATTGTTTAACCTGCTTTGCCAGCTGTCCGAGAAACTCCGATCCCTTCAGTAGAGTCGACGACTGGCGCGGTGACCACAGGTCCGGGAGAGTAGCCGTTTCCGGTAGCTTTCGCGTGACCCCGGTGCCTCAGTCCCAACCATAGTCCCGTTTCCAGTCGCCGCTCGTCGCACCGGACGTGCGGATTTCCCGCATCCGGCGCTCGGACGAGGTATCATGCCGTCGCCCACGGAAAGTCACGGGTTCGCACCCCAAGCCGTCGTAATCCCAGGTTATCGTAGAGATACGCGTTGGGGAATCGTGCCGTTCCCCGACCCGGCTGTTGGTGTTTCTTCCGTAACCATTGGCGTAGCCGGTTCGATGCGTGGCCGTCGACCGCTCGATAAGCCTTGCTGACCGGCCCCAGAGAGAAGTAGTTGCCCCAGCCTACGAGAATGCGGTTCAGGGTAGCTACCCGCTCTTCGGGGTCTATCAGCAGCCAACGGCGCTCCGTGACCTCGCTGATCGTTCGGCAGACCTTCTTGATGCTCTTGCACGATGGGCGGGTGCCAATGTAGGCCTTCCCCGTCTTCGGCGAGTAGCATCTTCCGAAGGTGTAGCCCAAAAAGTCGAAGTGCTCCTGGGGTATCCGGCAATGCTGGGTCTTCTCTTCGTTCACTGTCAGCTTCAATCGATCCATCATCTTTCGCATGGCCTCCATGGCCTGATCGCCGGTCCCCCGACAGCAGATGACGAAATCATCGGCAAAATTGACAATTCGGGCCTGGAGGTGCCCCTCCAGCCCTAACGTTTTCCATCCCAGTACGAAGCGGCGCATGTACAGGTTGCTCAACAACGGCGAGATCGGTGCCCCTTGCGGGATACCGCACTTGCTGTCCTTGGCTCGCGTGGTCCGCTTCCGACCGCCGCGCCCGTCGTCCTCTTCCACCGGCACCACCAGCCACTGTTTGATCAGCGCCAGCACGTGACGGTCACTGACCCGCCGCGCTACACTCTGCATCAACTCGGCATGGGGTATCGTGTCGAAATAGCCCGACAGATCCGCGTCGATCACGTCCGTGTAACCCGTGTTGAGCAACTGGTGGACGTGACGCACCGCATCGTGCGCGTTACGCCCTTCCCTGTAGGCATATTGCTCCGGTTGCAGGTCTGCCTCGAAGATCGGCGACAGTACCAGGACTGCCGCCGTCTGGACCACCCGATCCCGGATCGTGGGTATACCTAAGGGCCGCTGCTTGCCGTTCGGTTTGGGGATATAAACCCGGCGCACCGGACTCGCCCGGTAGCGCTTCTCCTTCAAGGCTTGCGCCAGTTCGCCCAACCACCGCTCTTCGCCATACCCCTCAATGTCCCCAAAAGACTCTCCGTCTATTCCCGGCTTGCCGCCGTTGTGGCGGGCCAGCCGATACGCGTGACTGAGTAGGTCTTTCCGGTAAATCTTGTCGTACAGCAGATAGAAACGAAACTCCGGCGATTCCTTCGCTTTCGCATGAAGTGCTTTCTGAAGTTTCTGTACCTTAAGTGGAGTTTGCAGACTCACGCCAATCTCCCCGTCCTCGCTTCTTTCACCACTACCCTCGAACTGAGGTCCCTTTCCTCCGCCGGCATTACCCGGCCTCCTCGGTACTACGGACCTCCCGCCACCCCGGACAGCCTGGCCCGATCCTCGCGGATTACCCGTTGGTGCGCACGTCGCACCACCATTCGGGGCTTCCCGTGTTGCGCCGCTCTCCCTTGTGCCTACATGCCGTCGCCATTACCCCGGTGGAATCATTGGGTGCACTTCATCGCTCGCTTCCCCAACGACTTCTGCCTTCCCCGTATTGCAGGCGGGTCGGCTTCCACATTACCTTTTTCGAGGCCTGCTCAGCGTTCACTTCGCGTTCGGCCTATAGGCTCGCCAGGTCACTATAATGACCCTCTACACCAGAGGCTCCGACTGCTTCGTTACCTCCACAGCCGCTCCGATTGCTACCGGCTGGAGCGATTGTCGCCGGGTGGGATTCTCACCCACTGAGAGATCGCGCCTTTTCACGGCGCACTGCAACATGCAGGCTAGGAGTCCTCTGGATCGTTTGTGATTCGCGAATCTCGAAGCTGAGGTTTGGGATAGCGAACGTCCGCAATAGAGCGTTCGATAACCTTTCTTCGTGGCACCTAGACATCATGT
>JAHEIA010000579.1 GCA_024639625.1 Chromatiales bacterium | reverse complement strand
TCCCTATTGGGGTTTGTTCCTGCAGAGCCGGGGCTACAGCCCGGTGCAGATCGGCGAGTTGATGGCGGTGCTGATGGCTACCAAGGTTATCGCACCGAACATCTGGGCCTGGATTGCCGACCACTCGGGGCGCCGCATGGCGATTGTCCGCCTGGCCTCCCTGCTGGCCCTGCTGGTCTTCCTGAGCGTGTTCTGGGCGCACGGGTTTTGGCCGCTTGCGCTTGCGATGTCGCTGTTCAGTTTCTTTTGGAACGCCTCTTTGCCCCAGTTCGAGGCGGTGACCTTCAGTTATCTCGGGAAACAGGTCCAGCGCTATAGCCGCATCCGCCTCTGGGGATCGGTAGGTTTTATCTTCGCCGTGAGCGGGCTCGGCGTATTGCTCGACCGCTTCGATCTGGAGGTGGTGCCGCTAGCGGTGCTCGGATTCTATTTCGCCATCTGGTTGTCGAGCCTGCTGGTCGCGGAACGTGCACCACAGCGCCACACCGCGGCGACGGAAAGCCTCAGCGACCTGCTGCGCCGACCGAGCATCGTTGCCCTTTTACTGTCGTGCTTCCTGATGCAGGTTGGCCACGGCGCTTACTACGCGTTTTTTTCCATTTACATGGAAGAGGCTGGTTACTCGAGTATCTTGATCGGGCAGCTGTGGTCTCTTGGTGTGGTCGCCGAGATCCTGGTCTTTCTGGTCATGCACCGACTGCTGCAGCGTTTCTCTGCTCGCGACGTACTAGTGGCGAGCCTGGCCCTGGCCGCCGTGCGCTGGTTGTTAACCGGGCTCTTCCCCCACCTGCTTCCGGTAATGCTGCTGGCCCAGACGCTGCACGCCGCGACCTTCGGCACCTTCCATGCGGCGGCGATCCATCTCGTGCATCACTACTTCACCGGGCGGGTGCAGGGTAGGGGCCAAGCGCTGTACAGCAGCCTCAGCTTCGGTGCCGGCGGCGCGGTAGGCAGCCTGTGCAGTGGTTTTATCTGGTCCGGCGCAGGACCATCGGTAACCTACCTGGTGTCGGCGGTGGTGTCTCTCATCGCGCTCTTTGTAGCGCTGCACGGGATCGATCGTTAGCCTACGTTAGGGTCGGGTGGGTGGTAACAGACCCTAGTCAAGCAGAGACGAGAAGATGCTGTTTCGCTGCTTCAGGATCTTCGGCGGCAGATCGATGTACGACTCGCAGCGCTGCAGCACCGCCCGGGGAGGGTAGATCAGCGGGTTGGCCAGGAACTCGTCCGGAAGAAACTTCTCCGCTGCGAGGTTCGGGGTGGCGTAGTAGACGAACAGGGCATTGCGCGCCGCATTTTCTGGCGTATTGACGAAATCGATGAATTCCTTGGCCAGATCCTTGTTGCGCGAGGCGCTCAGAATCGCCAGATAGTCGATCCAGATTTCCCCCCCTTCTTTGGGTATTTCGTACGCGATTTCGGGGTGATGCCTGCTTACCATGATCGCGTCGCCGTTGTACATCATCGTTGCCCACACCGTCCCTGTCACCAGCGCCGAGTCTTCGTTCAGCGAGACATAGGACATACTCCGCACGAAGGGCTTCTGCTTCATCAGCAAGGCTCCGGCCTCAGCGACCTCCCTCCGGTCCGTACTGTTCGCGGAGTAGCCGAGCGCCTTTAACGCCATACCGATCACATCCCGTGAGTTGTTGATCAAAGCGAGCCTGCCGCGCAGTTCTTCTCGCGGCCGGAAGAATTCTTCCCAGGAGTCGATGGCCTCGGGCACCAGGTCCTTGCGGTAGGCGATCCCGGTGGTCCCCCAGAAGTACGGTATGCCGTAACCTTGCGCCTCGGAAACTGCTCTCAGCCAGTACGACGAGAGGTTTCGGAGATTGGGAATGTCTTCATGCGTTAGCGGCTCGAGCCAGCCTTGGCGCCGGTAAACGGGGAAATTGGGGCTATTCACCACCACCAGGTCGAATGCGGAGTGGTTGCTCTTTACCAGAATGGCGTCCCGCTCGTCGTCCGATTCGAAATACTGGAAGCGAACCTTTGCGTTGGTCTGCTGTTCGAATGCACTCACGATCGCTGGATCGATGTAATCCTCCCAGGTCAGGAAGACCAGCTCTCTCTCCGCGTTCACGGTGGCGAACGCGGAGAGAGAGATCGGCAATAAGGCGGAAAGCGCAAGCGCCATCGTCGCCAGAGCCGAGCGTGCGGCGTATGGCATCCGGTTCGTTATACGGTTTTTTCGCATGGGTGCATGATTCTATTTTGCCCCGCTAGCTGTCGCAAGGCAGCGGCCCGACGGGCTGCGGTTTCGCTAGCGAGCGCTGTGGGAACGTTTG
>JAHEIA010000153.1:6799-7375 GCA_024639625.1 Chromatiales bacterium | reverse complement strand
GCCTGGACGCCGCGTAACGAGGTGTTCCTTTATGTCCACGGCTACCATAACACCTTCGATGACGCCGCCTTTGCCATGGCCGAGCTCTGGCACTTCCTCGGGCGTATCGGCGTGCCGATTATCTACAGCTGGCCCGCGGGCTACCCGGGGATGTTCGGCTACACGTACGACCGCGAATCGAGCGAGTTCGCGGTCTACCACCTCCGACGGGTATTGCGCATTATCGCGAGCTTCCCCGAAATTGAGAAGATCCACCTCATCGCACACAGCCGGGGCGCCGATGTCGCTGTCGCAGCGATGCGTGAGCTGGCCATAGCGGCCCGCGCCGCGGGGGATGACCCGGTGCAAAAATACAAGATCCACAACTTCGTGCTTGCGGCGCCGGATCTGGATCTGCAGGTCGCGACGCAACGCATAGCCGGTGACAGGCTGGCCATGAGTGTCCACCGCTTCACGATCTATTCCTCGCCAGCGGATAAGGCCATTGGATTCGCCAGAAAGCTGTTTCAGAGTCCGCGCGGGCGCCTCGGCACAGTCGGGCGGGAGGATTTGGATGTGACTCTGAAAGAAACCATG
>JAHEIA010000153.1:0-6789 GCA_024639625.1 Chromatiales bacterium | reverse complement strand
CCATGGAATCCGCGCTTCAGCAGATGCCGAACCGCTTCGCGATTGTTAATTTCGCGGGAGGAGAGGCGGCGGAGGGTTCAAAGCTCGACCGATACGGTCATAGCTACTTCCGCGACACGCCGTCGGTGAGCTCTGATCTGGTGCTGATGCTGCGCGACGATCTCGACCCGGGTACGCCCGGGCGACCGCTCGAGCCTGCCGGTCTACGTTTTTGGCGCATTCCACCGGGTTACCCGGGCAAGAGAACAGGCAATTAGGCAAAGAAATCAGCAAGACGTGGAAGAAGGAAAGCGTTGGACCTCGATCGAACTCCGCCGTAAGTGATCAGATAGGGGAGCCCGAGACCTGTTCCCCTATCCAGATCACGTTGTCGCAAACCGCTTCGCTATATTCGATTGACCGAATATTTGGTCAAGAGTATATTCTGGTAATGAACCTATTGCCGGCCACGCTCTTTTCGGCGCTTGCCCACGATACCCGGCTGCGCTGTCTAGTCCTGCTGCTTGAATATCAGGAACTTTGTGTTTGTGAGCTGACCGAGGCGATCGGTGCTGCCCAGCCCCATATGTCGCGGCATCTTGGGCAGCTCCGCGAGGCAGGACTGGTAACGGACCGGCGTGCGGGCCTCTGGATCCATTACCGGATCAACCCGGAACTCCCTTCCTGGGCCATGAGCGTAATTGTTGAGACGGCGAAGGGGGTAGGAGGCCTGGAGCCCTTCGCGAGCGATCTGTCCGCGCTGGTTGCGATGCCCGATCGTTCCGCTGCGCCGCGGTGCGCCTGATGTCGCGGCGGGGGTCCCAGGAGCGGCAGGCTGGGAGAGCCGACATGAGTCCGAAAGGCTCCCGGCACCTGGCCCTCGACCCATGAGTGCTCGATGCGAAGTCACCGCCAAGCGTGCGGCGGGCAGCACCATGGGGTTCTTTGAGCGCTATCTTACGGTTTGGGTCGGGTTGTGCATTGTCGTTGGCATCGCCTTGGGGCATTTGCTGCCCGCACCCTTTCAGGTCATCGGTGGCCTGGAGGTGGCCCAGGTCAATCTGCCCGTGGCGGTGTTGATCTGGCTGATGATCATCCCAATGCTGATCAAGGTCGACTTCGCCGCCCTCCACCGGGTGAAGGAACACTGGAAGGGCATCGGCGTCACCCTGTTTATCAACTGGGCGGTCAAGCCGTTCTCGATGGCGCTGCTCGGCTGGTTGTTCATCCGCGGCCTATTCTCACCCTATCTGCCCGCGGATCAGATCGATGCCTACATCGCCGGCCTGATCCTGTTGGCAGCAGCACCATGTACGGCAATGGTGTTTGTCTGGAGCCGCCTTTCCGACGGTGATGCCAATTTCACCCTCACCCAAGTGGCGCTCAACGACACCGTGATGATATTCGCCTTCGCGCCGATCGTCGGGTTGCTGCTCGGCTTGTCGGCGATCACGGTGCCCTGGGACACTCTGTTCTTGTCGGTCGTGCTTTACATCGTCACGCCGGTTGCCTTCGCCCAGTGGTGGAGGCGCCGGGTGTTGGCAGTGGGTGGCGAGGGTGCGTTGGATGCACTGCTCGGCCGTTTGCACCCGGTGTCGCTGACTGCACTATTGGCCACTTTGGTGCTCTTGTTCGGCTTTCAAGGCGAACAGATCCTGAGCCAGCCCCTAGTCATCGCCATGTTGGCGGTGCCGATCCTGATTCAGGTGTACTTCAACTCGGGGCTCGCCTATCTGCTCAATCGCAGATTCGGCGTAGCCCACTGTGTTGCGGCCCCTTCCGCGCTGATCGGGGCCAGCAACTTCTTCGAACTCGCGGTGGCCGCGGCGATCGTGTTGTTCGGTTTTGATTCAGGCGCCGCTTTGGCCACCGTGGTCGGCGTGCTGGTGGAAGTGCCCGTGATGCTCTCGGTAGTAAAGATCGTGAACGCCACGCGGAGCTGGTATGAATCCGGCGCATCGGTTGCCGCGTCGGCAGTTGCCGAGAGTTCCGAACGGCGCGCCTGAACTCTACTGGGCCTTTCGCTTTGCGGGGCCACGGGCAAGCTCGCTGCTTACAGGCCCGCCGAGTCGGGTGGCCAGACCTGCGACGCGCCGGGAGGTGTCGCTCCGACAGGCAACAGGTCGGGTCGCCAATTGTCGTTGAGGGGAGCAGTCGATGGAACGCAATGTGCGTAACTATCTGGTAGTCACCGGGGGCTACTGGGCCTTCACGGTGACCGACGGCGCCATCCGCATGTTGGTGGTGCTGTATTTCCATCTCCTGGGCTACTCGCCTTTCGAAGTGGCGATGCTGTTCCTGTTCTATGAGATCTTCGGCATCGTTACCAATCTGGTCGGGGGGTGGCTTGGCGCGCGCATCGGGCTCAATCTGACCATGCACATCGGTATGGGGATGCAGGTCGTCGCGTTGGCCATGCTCACGGTGCCGGATGCCTGGCTGTCCGTACCCTATGTCATGGCCGCCCAGGCCTTGTCTGGTATCGCCAAAGACCTAAACAAGATGTCGGCCAAAGCCAGCGTGAAGACCTTGGCGGGTGGCGGAGGGGGGTCCAAGCTGTTCAAGTGGGTGGCGATGCTCACCGGCTCGAAGAATGCGCTGAAAGGCGCTGGATTCTTCGTTGGCGCCGCGCTGCTCGAGTGGATCGGTTTTCGCAGCGCCCTGGCGGTGCTGGCCGGGTTGCTGCTGGTGGTGCTGATCGCCACCGCGCTGCTGCTGCCCGCTGGTTTCGGCAAGATGAAGTCCAGGCCGAAGTTTACCCAGGTGTTTTCCAACCGTCCGGAGATCAACTGGCTGTCTGCCGCACGCTTCTTTCTGTTTGGCTCGCGCGATGTCTGGTTCGTCGTCGGTTTGCCCGTGTTTCTGTATTCCGTGCTCGGCTGGTCCTTTACCCAGGTGGGCGCATTCCTGGCCCTGTGGGTGATCGGCTACGGTTTCGTACAGGCCTCCGCACCGAGATTAATTCGGCGCAGCCATCACGGCCAGGGGCCGGGCGGCAGCACCGCGCGCCAGGCGGCCTTCGTGCTGGCGCTCTTGCCGGTTGGTATCGCCCTGGCGCTGGGACAGGGGTGGGATCCGGCGTGGGTCCTGATCGTTGGCCTGATTCTGTTCGGGATCGCCTTCGCCATCAACTCGGCAGTACATTCCTACCTGATCCTCGCCTACTCGGATTTCGACAAGGTATCGATGAACGTAGGGTTCTACTACATGGCCAATGCCGGTGGGCGGCTGACGGGCACTGTGCTCTCCGGTTGGGCCTACCAGGTGCACGGCCTCGAGGGTTGCCTTTGGTGGTCTGCCGGATTCGTGATCGCTGCTGCGTTGCTTTCCTTCCAGCTGCCCGAGGTGTCTGCGGGTGAGTCCGAGGCGGACGGTGTTTGACACCCTTGCGGGCCTGCTGGTCTACCAGGGTTTGGGGCTCGATCCCGCCTCGCGGGTCGGCGCCGCCCTGCATTTCTTTGTCATGGATGTGGCCAAGATCTTCGCTCTGCTGGTCCTCGTCATCTATGTCGTGGGTCTGCTGCGCGCAATGTTGTCGCCGGAGCGGGTGCGCGAGTTCGTGCGTGGCCGTCCCGACTGGCAGGCGCGCGGGCTCGCGGTAAGTTTGGGTGCGGTAACCCCTTTTTGTTCTTGCTCCTCGGTGCCGCTGTTCATCGGTTTCGTCGAGGCAGGGATTCCCCTGGGCGTGACCTTTTCGTTCCTTATTGCGAGCCCCATGATTAACGAGGTCGCGGCTGTAATTTTGGTCGGCATACTGGGCTGGAAGCTGGCGGCGCTCTATGTGGCGGCGGGGCTGTTGATCGCCTGGTTCGGCGGGTTGGCCATGCAGGCGTTCAAGCCGGAGCGCTGGGTCGAGGAGTATGTCTGGAAGATCCAGATGGGGCAGGTCGATCTGCCGGAGCCGGACCGGTCCTTCGCTGGTCGGCACCATTACGCCGTGGCCGAGGTCAGGGAGATCCTGGGGCGGCTCTGGAAATGGGTCTTTCTCGGTATCGGAGCCGGCGCCCTTTTCCACGGCTTTGTACCGCAGGAGTGGGTCGGCGAGCACCTGGGGGGTGATGCCTGGTACACGGTGCCGGCGGCCGTGGGGCTGGGCGTGCCGCTTTATTCGAACGCCACGGGTGTGATCCCGGTAGCCGAGGCCATGCTCGGCAAGGGGGTTGCTGTCGGCACCACTCTGGCCTTGATGATGAGCGTGGCGGCGCTGTCGATTCCCGAGATGCTGATCTTGCGCAAGGTGATCAAGTGGCAGGCGCTGGCAGTGTTTGCCGGGGTGCTCGGTGTTGCATTCACCCTGGTCGGTTGGGGCTTCAACCTGATTGCCTGAGGTGGTGAACGGTGGAGATTACCCTTGAATCAACGTTGCGTTGTCCCGAGTGTGGGTTCACCAGGGCGCAGATCATGCCAACGGACCAATGCGTCTGGTACTGGGAATGCCCCGGTTGCGGGGCCCTGTTGAAACCCAGGGTTGGGGATTGCTGCGTGTATTGTTCCTACGGCAGTGTGCCCTGTCCGCCGGTCCAGCAGAGCGGAGAGTCAGGATGTTGCCGCGGAACATCAGGAATGAAGACATGAAGAACATTAAAGTATTAGGTGGCGGCTGCCGCAATTGTGAGATCACCGCACAGGTGATCGCGTTAGCGGCCAAGCAGGCCGGTATCGAGATCGAGCTGGAGAAGATTACCGACATCGCCGAGATCATGGGCTACGGGGTGATGTCCACGCCGGGTGTGGTGGTCGACGGCAAGCTGGTACACAGCGGCGGCGTGCCGGGTCCGGATCAAGTGCGAGATTGGGTGGAAGGCTGACCCGGTCGGCACCTTGCCGAACTGCCGATTTCTCAGCTGTCTACGGCATGCCGGATCAGCATTCTCCAGTGCTGGCGGCTTTGTTTCGGGTGTACTCCGGCCTAACTCGGCTTGCGCTTGTGAAACGCAGGTGCGTCGGGCACAGACAGAGCGCGCTATGATTGAAGGATTATCCATTGGGCCTTGAGCAGAGCAGAATATGTTCTCCGGAAGTTGGATCCGCGAGCGGATCTTGTTTTTCGAATTGGCGTTCATCTGCCGCGCTGCGTTTCTCAAGCGCATTCCTTGGCTGAGTTGGTTGCACCGCAGTGTCACTGCCGATCTTGGCGCAGTGGAGTCCGAAGACGATGAGGTGGCTTTCAGAGTCGGATTCCGTTCGCCTTACTTCCACCTCCCGGTTTCCGTGGACAAGGCCCAGATCGGGGCGGTTGATCCGGATCGGAGGCTGCAACCGGCGGCGTTTCGGTTTTTCGATTGGCAGACCTGGGCGCATATCGACGGCGTCGTCGAGTGGATCGGCGAACGCCAGGTGCGCATCAAGGGTGAAGACGTCGATCTTATAACCGGCTTTGTTTACCGTATCCCTAAACCGCCTGCGAGCATGGGAAACCTGGGTTTGCGATTGGCGGAAGGTGTCGATGGTACGGTGCGGATCTCCTGTGGGTTGACGATTGCTCGAGTGCAGTTTGAACCCTTGTTCTGGCTCGTCGAGGCCACGGGCCCCGGATTTCGTCCGGTAGCGATCCAGAGCAACGAGTTGATGGGGCTGATCGTCGCGCTGTTTGATCTGGGGAGCGGCGAACCGAGCGTTTTCGGCAAGGCTGTAGATCGTCTGCAGCAATGGGCGGAGCTCAATCTGGATGCTCGAAAGCCGTTCGCGCCCGTGTCTTCGTTACTGAGATATATCCGCGACTGGGGGCCCCTCGGCAGGAAGCCGTTGTTCCCCGGTGTGGGGCTGGTTCTCGAGCGGCTGCAGGTAGCGGACCGGGAGCGACATTTGTTCGATTTGTTTGCCGACAATTGGGGCCCCAGGGGTAACCTCAATGGGCGCCTGCTGGCAGTGCGTATGCTCGAGGCCTTGGCCACCGAGCGTTCAGCCGCCGCGCTACAGGCGATCCTCGAGCTGGTGAGGAGCCGGGACATAGAGCCCGGCGAACTCGATCTCATTCGCTCTGCGGTGAGGGCCCGCGAGGCGCAGAGCAAGTCGCCGAGACCGGATTCTTCCGCGGGATAGTAATAATGCACCGTCGCTGCCGCCGCATGTGGCTCGGCTCGAGTGTCGACGCGACGGGGCGGCGCTGGAGCCTTGCCGATGCTTCCCGCCTTGACGATTCGCAATCCGTTTTTGCGACGTCCTTCGCAAAATCCAATCGATTTTCCCCTGATTGACGATTGTCATTCGGTTGACTTTTCATAAACCACTAGAATCACGGCCCACAACATGATGAATAAAGGGAGGAAGATCGTGAACCTAGTACCTGTTATGAGCCTTGCCCTGCTCTTTCCCGTAGCCGCGATCGCCAGTACTTTCAGCGCGCAATCCGCTGGTGACGCAGGCAGTTCGATGCCCTATGGGCTCTATTCTGGCGTGCCGACCGTGACAAGGGAGGCCGCCCCTAGCGCCCACGATCAAGGCCTCGCATTCACAGCCCTGTTGGCGCGCATCGGCTCGAATTCCTCGGCCGGAGGTGGCGGCAAGCAGAAGGGCCGCGGCAGGCACAGCGAGGACAGCTTGGGTCAGACCCCGCTGCTGGCGCGCATCGGCTCGAATTCCTCGGCCGGCGGTGGCGGCAAGCAGAAGGGCCGCGGTAGGCACAGCGAGGAACGCCTGGGCCAGGCCCCGCTGCTGGCGCGCATCGGTTCGAATTCCTCGGCCGGCGGTGGCGGCAAGCAGAAGAGCCGCAAGCACCAGGATGCGGGCCCTGTAGAAATCGAGTTCTCCTCCTAGCCCGGCTCGCTATCCGAAGGGAGCGCACCTGCCCGATGCGCTCCCTTGTCTGTT
>JAHEIA010000152.1 GCA_024639625.1 Chromatiales bacterium | reverse complement strand
GCCCGCCTCCTGGGCGCGCTGGGACGCCGCACGGGGCGTCTGCGCAGCCTGCCTTTGGCGGGGGCCTGGACACGCTCGCGCGACCTGCCGGCGCCGTTGGGCGAGACCTTTCTCTCGCAATGGCGGCGCGGCCGGCGGGGTGGCGGACGATGAGCGCCGCCCGCGAACGCATCCTGGCCCGCCTGCGCTCTGCCGCCAGCGGCGCTGACGCCATTCCGGATCTCGCACGCCGCGCATCCCCCCTCCCCGACTGGGTGCGGGACCCGGCGGGCCGCTTCGTCGACCGCGCCCGCACCGCCCAGGCCGAGGTGATGGCGGTGGATTCGCGTGCGCACGCGGTGGCGACAATCCTCGACACCCTGGAGCAGGTGGGTTGCGACGGGCCGGTCGCCGGCGCGCCCCACCCACTGGTCGAGGGCCTGCTGTGGACCGGCCAGCCGCGGCTTGCGCTGCGCAATGCGGAGCCGGAGGACGCAGCCTGTGTAACAGCGGCCTACGCCGGGATCGCCGAGACCGGCAGCCTGGTGCTGCTCTCCGGGCCGCAGTCGCCAACGCGAATGAATTTTCTGCCCGACCTGTTCTTCTGTCTGCTGCCGCGCAGCCGCATCGTTCCCCGCCAGGAGGATCTGTGGCAGCAGCTGCGGCGAGAGCCGCGCGGCATGCCCCGCTGCGTGAACCTGATCACCGGGCCCTCGCGCACCGCGGACGTCGAGCAGACCATCCAACTCGGCGCCCACGGGCCGCGCCGGGTGCAGATCCTGCTGCTGCCCGAGTAGCGGGTGTGCGCAGGCCCTGCGGGCCGCGCCGGATTCCACATTGCATCCAACCAATCGGAGGCAAACACAGATGACAGAACGAATCGGCTATATCGGCTTGGGCATCATGGGGCGCCCGGCAGCCGTCAACCTGCTGCGCGCCGGCCACCCGCTGTGGGTCTGGGCACGCCGCGCCGAGTCCATGCGTCCGCTGATCGACGCCGGCGCGAGCGCCTGCAGCGACCCCGCTGCGGTCGCCCGGCAGACCGACATTCTCTTCATCAATGTCTCCGACACGCCGGACGTGGAACAGGTGCTTTTCGGCGACAACGGCGTGATCCACGGGGCCGGCGCGGGCAAAGTGGTGGTGGACATGAGCACCGTGTCGCCCATCGCCACCCGGGAATGGGCCGCCCGGCTCGAAGGCGCAGGCGTGGAGATGCTCGACGCCCCGGTCTCCGGCGGCGAGCAGGGGGCGGTAGCCGGGAGCCTGTCGTTCATGGTCGGCGGCAAGACAGCGGTGTTCGAGCGCGTGCGGCCTCTGTTCGAGGTCATGGGCAAGAACATCGTGCGCTGCGGCGAGATCGGCGCGGGACAAGTGACCAAGGCCTGCAACCAGATTGTGATCTCCCAGGCCATCGCCGCGGTCGGCGAAGCCTTCGTTTTCGCGCGCCGCAACGGGGTGGACCCGGCCCGAGTGCGCGAGGCGCTGCTCGGCGGGTTCGCCGCCAGCCGGGTGCTCGAGGCCCACGGTAAACGCATGCTGGAACACGACTTCGCACCCGGCTTCAAGGCGCGGCTGCACTGCAAGGACATGCGCATCGTGCTGGAGACCGCCGCCCAACTGGGCATCGGGGTGCCTGGGGCCGCCCTGGCCACCCAGTACGTCAACGCCCTGGTGGGCGCCGGGGACGGCGAGCTGGATTCTTCGGCGATCTACCGATTGCAGGAGCTTGCGGCGGCCTTGTCCTAACCCCGGAGCAACCCCATCTCGCGAGGAAACCAGCACCATCGACCAACGGAGCGACCACGCCATGCACAGTACGACCCGCGGCTTCGCCCTCGCCGGCCTTGGGCTTCTGCTCGCCGCCTGCGGCGACTCCACCAGCGAGCGGTCCGCCGGCCCGGAGATGCCGAGGTTCGAGGGAGCCGAATTGGGCCTCGGACGCGGGGTCTGGATGCAGACCTGCCGCAACTGCCACCTGCTGGGGGTCTCCGGCGCACCGGCGGTGACCGACTACGCCGCCTGGAGCCCGCGCCTGGAGAAAGGCAAGCCGGCGCTCTACGCCAGCGCCCTCAACGGCCGCACCGGACCGTCGGGCAACCAGATGCCGCCACGCGGCGGTAATGCGCAGCTCTCCGACCAGCAAGTGAAAAGGGCCGTCGACTACATGGTGGCAGCGGTGGAACACTTCCACGAACGGACGGGCGATTGATCTTGGGGCGGCCCCAAGCGGGCCGCCCGCGCCACTGGATCAGCGTTCCGAGAGCAGTCTCTCCTGGTTGGTCAGGATCTGCTGCAGCAGCGACTCGATGCGATCCATGCGCTCGTCCATCGCCCGATGCCGTTCGTCCATGGCCCGCTGGCGCTCCTCCATGAAGCGCATCGGTGCACCCATCATGGCCGCCATGGGCCCGAAACCCTGCATCCCCCGATACGGGTTCATGGTACCCGGGTAATCCATCATCGGCGCCTCTTCACCACTCCATGACTCGCCTGACCCGGGACCCTGTCCCCAGGCTCCCGCAGGCGGATAGCCGGTCATCCGGCCCTCGTCAGCACCCGGGCCCCAGCCGGAACCCCGTCCCCACATGCCCCCAGGCGGGTACCCCATACCCTGGCGTTGTCCGGAGACCTCATCCCCGTAGCTATGGCTGTAACTGTAGCTGTAGTCGTAATCGCCGCCCGGGAGCTCTGCGGACCCGGCGGCATACTCGCCGGGCATCGGCGGCGGTCCCCAGGCAGCGCGCGGCGGGTAACCCATCCCCTGCTCCTGCCCAGGCTTCCCTGGGTACCCATAATCGCCACCCGGCGTGCCGCCGCTGCCGTATCCAGGCGCTCCGGGAATCGATCCCGGTCCCCATCCGCCACCCGGCGGGTACGCCGTCATGAGATCCTGTCCCGGCGCCGCCGGCCGATCCTGGTCTGGCGGCGGCATCTCGCCGGCGGGCCTGCCCTGGTAACCTTGGGTCCAGGTCCCGCCCGGCGGCCAGCCGGCCGCAGCTCCCGTCCCGGGGACATCTTGATCCGGCGGCATATCGCCGAACCCGGGGGCCGGCTGGCCCGGCATGCCCCCCTGCCCCCACATCGCCCCCGGCGGGTAGCCCATCGGCATCCCCGGTACGAATCCCCCCATCGAAGAGTCCTCGATCATGGACCCTTGGCCCATCCCCGCCTCTCCCGCCCCGGCGGACGGATACTCGCTCACAGGTGCCCAGGCGCCGCTGTCGACCGGGGGCGCGGGCATTCCGGCGTAGCCGGGGGTCGGCAACAGGCCGCTGCCGGAGGACCGCCGGCTATCCGCTGGGTCCCCCTGATGGACCTCGATCACCGGCATCCCCGGCGATCCCAGCTCCGGCCCGGGTCCACCCTCGGACTCCCCGGCGTGCGCGGCCGATCCGGCCAAAGCGAGGCAGGCAGCCGTTACGGCGACGTTTCGTTGCGACATGATGAACCTCCTGATCTGATCGTTTAGTGTTGCCGCGCCATTCCCGAAGGGCATGCCGTGACCATTTCAATCGTATTCCCGGTCTTTCCAGGTCCGCACCACCGCAAAGACCTCCTGATCGGTGGGCAGGGAGCGGCCCGCATGCCGCTCCGCGGCTCGCCGCACCTCTTCCCGGCCGACCCGCAGAAAGGGGTTGGTCGCGAGCTCGAGCCCCAGTACCGACGGCACCGTTGGCTCGCCACGGTCTCGCCGCGCACGCTCGTCCGCCTCGCGACGCGACAACTCCCGGTTGTCCGGCTCCACCCATTGCGCAAAGCCGAGGTTGTCCAACGTATACTCGTGCGCACAAAACAGCAGCGTGTCTGTCGGCAGCGCGGCGATGCGCTGCAGAGAGGCGTGAAGGTCGCGCAGCGTGCCCCCAAAAACCCGGCCGCATCCCGCCGCGAACAGGGTGTCGCCGCAGAACAGCGCGCCCGCGCCATAGTAAGCGATATGGCCGGCGGTATGTCCCGGGACGTCCCACACGGTAAACTCTGCGTCGATCCCTTCCAGGCGCACCCGATCCCCCTCGCGCAGCGGCCGGCTGATACCCGGGATGCGTTCCCCGGCCGGCCCGAACACCGGGATACCCGGATGCGCGGCGAGCAATTCGTGCACGCCGCCGGTGTGATCCGCGTGGTGGTGGGTGACCAGGATGGCCCCGAGTTGCAGCCCCTCGCGGGCGAGATAAGCCAGCACCGGCGCCTCGTCCCCGGGATCGACGACCGCAGCGATGCGGCCGCCGGGATTGCGCAGCAGCCAGATGTAGTTGTCGGAAAAAGCGGCAATGGGGGCTATGTCCAGCATGGCGCCTGAGACTCCCGAGTTGCGCCGGCCGAGCGGGCAACTCATACTTAGATATGCGGATCGACCGGGCGATAACGTGTGCCCGGCGGTGGTCAGCGGCCGGCAGACACCCCACAAAGGCCGCGGGTAGTCCGCTGGGCAGCGCTCACGGGTCGAACCAAGGCTGCCATCATACTGCCAGAAACCGGCGGAAAGGGTAAAATCCCCTGGCAATTGACGGTGCCTCGCGGCGCCACGGATATCGAGATGCGTGTGTTCAAGGTCGTTTTCGTCAATCAGGGCAAGGTGTACGAGATCTATGCCAAGAGCGTCCGCCAGGGGGAACTGTACGGTTTCATCGAAGTCGAAAGTTTGCTGTTCGATCAATCGAGTACGCTCCTGGTGGATCCGAGTGAGGAGCGCTTGAAGGACGAGTTTGCGGCCGTACGGCGCACCATGATCCCGATGCACGCGGTGATCCGCGTCGACGAGGTGGAGAAGAAAGGTCAGAATCGCATCCTGGATCTGGAAAAGGACGCCAAGATTACCCCCTTCCCCAGCCCAATCTATTCACCCGACAAAAAAAAAGAATAAACCGCTAGTCAGATCCCTGATGCAGGGTCCCCGAGGACTGCTCGCGAAGGGGACGCTAATTTCACACGGTGACCAAGCATGAAGAGTGTAGAGAAGATCCGAGAGGCACTGCTCGCAAGGCGCGAAGAGATCAATCGGCGCATCGGAAAACTGCATGCGCCGACGCGGCGCAGCGAGGAGCCCCTCAACGCGGACTTCGCCGAGCAGGCCATCCAACGGCAGAACGACGACGTCATGAGCGCCCTGGAACATGCGGGCGAGGCAGAGCTTACGCAGATCAACCGGGCCCTGTCGCGTATCGATGCCGGCGAGTACGGGCTCTGCGTGGACTGCGGCGAGGCGATCCCGGAACAGCGCTTGGAAATCCTGCCTTACACCGAACATTGTGTCGCCTGCGCGGAGAAGAAGGCCGGCGCCCGCTGAGCGCTCATGGTGGTTTTCGATGCCGCCGACCCCTGCATAGGGACCCGGCAAATCGGCACCGCCCACGACCGGCGCCCGGATCCCGTCGCATTGCAGCCAGCCCGCGGTAGCAGCAAGCCTTGAACGAGCAACCCAACCAATCGTCGCCCCTGCAATTGGGGGTCGCACGCCAGCGCGCAGCCTTGTGGAACATGGCTGCGGTGCCCATGAAGCGTCTCGCGGCCCAGTGCGCCAAGGTCTGGCGCGAGCGGGACGCGCTGGATCGCACCCTGCTGCGCGGCATCGACGACCTACCGTATGCGCGTTTTCTCTACGCGATGACCCCGGACGGGCGTCAGATCAGCTCCAACAGCTCGCGCGAAGGCCTGCTCCCCGAGGAGTTCGGCCGCGACCGTTCGCATCGCCCCTATATGCAGCAGGTGGTCCCGGAATCCGGATTCCTGCTTTCCGACGCCTACATCAGCATGCGCGCCGGCCGCCCCTCACTGACCGCGGTGCAGAAGGTGGAAACCGCGGGCACGCTACTCGGATACCTGGGCGCCGACTTCGACCTGCGCGACCTGCCGCTGACCCGCGAGTTGTACAAGGAACCGCTGCAGTGGCGCCAGATGAAGGGAGATCCCGCGATCCGCGGCGCGCTGTTCCTGCAGACCCGCGCGGAAAGCCTGCTCGACCGGCAAATCGAACAGGTGCTCCCACTGCTGGAGGAATTAATCTGCGACCACGGCGTATTCCACTGCAAGATCCATTTCTCCAGCAGCCGGGCCAGCGTCTGGCAGCTCGACGACCCCTACAGCTACCGCATGCTGGATTTCGATTCCCTGATCGATCCCGACATCTGCCTCGCCTACCCGCAACACCCCTACCCCCAGAAAGCGGTGATCCCGCAGGGGGAAATCCGCGCCATCCTGCAGACCATGCGTGAGCTGCGCTTTGCGGACGAGGTAATCTACTTGCGGGCCGGCTCGCTGAACCTGTTCAACGGTCTGATCGGGCTCACCTTCTCCTGCGACGGCTCGCATTACATCAGCTACAGCGAGTTCCTCACCAAGGATTCCCCCTTCTGGCGGGGGCTGGGGCGGCTCTGACGCGCCAGCGGCAAGATCCCCGAGCAGGGTGGATTGACACCCGTCAACGAGACCCGGTTGCATTTGGCGGTATAGTGGCGTGCTGATTCCCAATCCACTGACCACTCAGGGACAACGCCATGCAGACCATCACCAACGATCAGGAATTTCGCCGCGCGCTGGAGCAACTTCCCCTGGACGAGCAGCGTATTGCCGCCGGGCGCTTCGTCGAAAACGTACTCGGCCTGTGCAAAGAGTCCACGGTACATCGTGCGGTCGCACTGGCGCTGAATCCGGATCGTTCCGATTCCGACGTAGAGCAAGCCCTGCGCGGCGCCAAGAGCCACGCCACCAAGACCTACACCGCCTGCGGCAGCGACACCGACTGGCTGGCCCAGGCGGAGCACTTCGCCGCGGCCGCGGCCGCGGCCTGCCTGCAGTCGCCGGAAATCGTCAAGGGCGGCAACGTCGCCTGGAAGGCTGCCATGGAGGCCCGCATGGCCCGTAACTGCGAGATGATCGAGACCGGCGAAGGCGAGCCTGCCTCCGAGGCGCAGCAGCAATACCGGATCCTGTCCGAGATGCTCGACGCCGACCGCTGACCGCACTCCACCGCGCCGGCTAGCTGCGCCGCCCCTTGAAAAGGGGGCAGCGGTCCCGCATATGCCGGTTGTCGGCCGGGCGGGCGACCCTCCCCCGGTCGGCCAAACCAGGCCACGCGGAAAACCCATGAATACCCAACAGACCATCCAACAGAAGATCCGGGACGCTTTCGCGCCCCTGCACCTCGAGGTGATCAACGAGAGCGGGATGCATAACGTGCCCGCGGGATCGGAATCCCATTTCAAGGTGGTGGTGGTGAGCGAGCGCTTCGGTAATCAGAGGCTGCTGCAGCGTCATCGGATGATCAACGAGCTGTTGAGCTCGGAACTCTCCGGCGGCGTGCACGCGCTCGCGTTGCACACCATGACCCCGGAGGAATGGTTCGCCAAGGGCGGCAAGGCCCCCGAATCGCCGCAGTGCATGGGCGGGTCGAAGGCGGGCCAGAAACCGGCTTCGTAGCGCTCGGA
>JAHEIA010000578.1 GCA_024639625.1 Chromatiales bacterium | reverse complement strand
GACGAGGGCCGACGCCTGTTCGTCGGCGCCGTTGGCTACGAGCTGCCGAACCATCCTATCGTCCTCCCCGAGCCCCAGCCCGAGCCCGCAGCGGCGCCGGAACCCGAACCGCAACGGCCGGCCGGCCAGGGCGAGGTGCTGTTGCGGCTGATCGCGCAAGCGGCACAGGATCTAAACTCGCTGCTGGACAAGATTCCGGCCGAACTGAAGACCCGCCTATTGGACACCCTGACGGAACACGACGAGCTGTGTCGCGGCTACAACGAGCGCTACCTGAACCAGCTGCAATGCGAGATGGGGCGCCTGGTTTCCGCCTGTGCGTTGGGGCTGTTTCCCGAAGAGGCCGTGCCGGACAGCGAGTCCGCGACGGTACCCGAGCCCGCGCGGCCGGCGGACCCCTCCGCCTTCGATGAGTTCAGCGGCAGGCTGATTGCCGCCTTCGCACCGATCTTCGAAGAATGCTTCGAAGAGCCTCCCGAAGCAGACAGTGAAGGGGCGTTCGTCACCGCCATCACCGCTGTCGCCGAGGCAGCCGGGTTCGAACTACGGCACGAACCCGCGTTTCTCGCCCAGGTTCTGGGCAGGACCTCCAACTGACCCTTTTGGCTAGTTCACCGACGACCGCACGAGGCACACCGACCATGAATTGTCCCCGCTGCAAAACCCTGATGGCGGAAACCGAGAAATCCTGCGAACCGGGCAGCGAGCAGGTACGCTTCGAATGCCCCACCTGCTCCAGCGTCGCGCTGTCCATCCGGCCTACCCCAAAGAATCCGGGTAGCCCGTATTCCGGGGTGGACCTAATCGGCGGCCTGAGAAGCACTGCTGTGGCAGCAGGCGGCAGGCAGTTCCGCTTCTAGACCCTCAGGTCTTCCGCCGCACGATCGGGGAGACGGATGCAGGCGAGTATTGCGCAGCACCGCCACCAAGCACCTCCCAGGGAAGAGCCATGGCGAAAAGAGCAAAGAGTCAACCGGCAGCCCCCGCTGCCGCAGAGCAGGCAGTGAAGCTCGCCCGCGCCACCCAGCGGCCCGGACAGACGAAAGAGCAGACCCGGCTGATCGCCCAGGGCATTCGCAAAGGCATCGAACAATATAAGAAGGAGCAAGCCGCCAAGGCGCGGGAGTTGGACCGCAAATTGAAGAAGCTGGATCAGCAATTGAGCCAGCCGGTCGAACCCGTGGTCCAGGTGCGGGAAACCGTGCGCTACCGCCAGCACTGGCTTCCTTGGTTGCTTCTGCTAGGCGCCTGCGGCGGCATGGGCGCCTACCTGCATTTCTTCTGAGACCAGGGCGCCGTTTGCTCGCTCGCGGATCGCCAATCGGAGAACCAAGTGGCGTCGCAATATATTTATCACTGGAACCGCATCGTCGGGGCCCTGATCATTCTCGCGCTGGTCGTCGGCTTCGTGGCCTACGGGATTTCCGCTTGGCTCGCTAGTGGTCAAAGCGCGCCGCCGACCGTCGGCGCGGCATTGCCAGACCGTCCGCCACTGGTGGCAAACCCAGCGCCCCACCCCGCAGGGCCGAAGCTACTGACGCCAAGGTCCCAGCATGAAATCATCTCTCCGACCGCTAATCCCTCGCCGCCGGAAGCCAACCCGCGATCCGCCGCAGCACCGGTTTCCGGAGCGGCCCCGGCTGCCCGGGATCAACCCCTAGCAGAATCGGCAAGCGCAGGAGCGACGCTAGCAGCTACGGGCCCTTCGGCAACGAGAACCGAGCAACCAGCCGCAAAAACGATCGAGGAGACTCCGGCACCGAGCTCGCCGGAAACGCCTGCACCAGCTGCGGACTCCAGTGGCACCCTGGGAGCGGCGTCGAGCGGTCCGCCGCCCCGAGACGAACCGCACACTATAGGAGAACCGCGCCTCGCCTCGGACGCAACGCCGGACCGGCTTGAGCACCGCGCAGCGCCGACCGCGACCGCGAACCCGGTATTCGCGCCCGGTGAAACCATCGTCTCCTCCTCGGCCGTACAGCGCTTCTCCTTGGCGCCGGCCATCGAGCGACGGGAACCGGTCGACGACTGGTCGGCGATGCGCTTCGACGCGAACGGTGTCGCCACCCTCTATGCTTTCAGCGAAGTCTCGGGACTGGCGGGCTCGACGCTCTACTACCACTGGCTGCACGAAGGGGAGCACATAGCCACGGTAACGACCCAGGTCGCCGCCGAGCGCTGGCGCAGTTATTCCAGCAAGTACGTCAAACGCGCGATGAGCGGCGCCTGGAGCGTGCAACTGCGCGATGCCGATGGGCAGCTACTGGCCCAGGCGGATTTCACTCTCCACTCCCCCGGGGCGTC
>JAHEIA010000577.1 GCA_024639625.1 Chromatiales bacterium | reverse complement strand
CCGCGCCGCGCAGTCGTCCATGCCCAGGGCCCGAGGTGGCTTGGTGGAACGCAACACCAGTCGGTCGAAGCGGGAGATCCGGGCCACCTTGAGGTTATCCAAGCCGAAGACCGCTCCGCTGGGTACATAGACACGGCGCCCATTGGCTGCCGCGATCTTTCTGGCGCTGGCGAGAAAAGAAGGCTCCGCCAGCGCCCCGACGCTCAACACAACGACGTCCTTGGCTAGGGAAAGGGCGTCGTTCAAATGGTCACGGACCGCCGCAACAGAGGCCGCTTCGAGGAGTAGCGAAAAATCGGCATCTAGAAAGGCGCCGACATCCGAATAGTGTTTGGCGCCAGTACGTTGTGCATATCGCTCGGAGCGATCCAACTGCTTGTCATGGCAGGCTACGATCTCCGCGACCGCCCCGCCCCGGGACGCGATAATCCCCGCGATATTACCGCAGCCAAGTAAGCCGATGCGCATCATGCCTGTCGATTGCACCCCGAGATTGGATGAAAGAATGCACTTACGCCGACCCGTCGCTGCGCGATCGGTCCGGACGTTACGTATCACAACGATCTTGCTACAACCCTAGCCTACATAACGGGGGCGCGAACGCCGGACTTGCCGTTCACGGGCGCAACAAGTACGGTATTACCATATTCCGGATAAGGGTCACCCATATGAAGACCACAATAGAGCTCCCTGACGAGTTGATAAAGCAGGCTCGGCGTGTAGCCCGGCGAGAGGGCGCCTCGCTGCGCGCGCTGGTTGAAGAAGGCCTGCAGCGCAGCCTCGAGGCTCGCCGGCAGGCAATGCGCCGACAGCTGGATTTCCCGAGCTACGGCGGGAGCGGGCTGACGGACGAGTTCCAAAGTGCGCGGTGGGGCCAGATTCGGGATGAAATCTATCGGGAGCATGGGGCTTGATTGCTGTCGACACGAACCTACTGGTCTATGCACATCGCCCGGAAATGCCCTTTCACGAGCGCGCTCGCCAGGTGCTGACCGAGGCAGTCGAGGGCGCAGAACCGGTGTCCGTTCCCTGGCCATGCGTTCACGAATTTCTAGCGGTGGTCTCGAACCCCCGGATCTTCAGGGACCCCACACCGATGGACGTCGCCTTGAATGCTGTAAGACGTCTCCTCGCGTGTCTCTCCGGTGGATTCCTGGCGGAAGGTGAAGGCTACTTGGATGCGCTCGAGCGAATCGCGCGCCCTGCCCTGCTGCAGGGTGCAATCGTGCACGATGCCAGAGTCGCTGCGCTCTGTCTTTTTCACGGTGTGCGTGTGCTCTGGTCCGCCGACCGGGATTTCTCTCGCTTCCCGGACTTGGCGGTGGTCAACCCACTGCCAAAAGGATAACGCCCGACACCCCAGAGTACAGCACGGTCCTACGGCCGTCACTCAGGGATTGGTAGACTCGCCAGGCGGGAAGCAGCCCGGCCAGCCGGCATACATGACCCCGAAGACGATCCGCAACGGGTGTGTCCTTCTCTCCCGGCGCTACCACGGCATCTCGGTCCCGTCATAGCGGTAAAAGTGTCCCGAAAGATCCTGCCTGAACCGGTCGATCAGCCGTCGCATGCCGGTCACGCTCTCGGCGGGCGCAAGCGGCGCCTTGTCCCCGCCCATGCGCGTCCTCACCCAGCCGGGATGGAGGATCAGTACGCCGATACCGTGCCTCGCCAGATCCAGCGAAAGCCCCTTCATGGCCGCGTTGAGGGCCGCCTTGCTGGATCGGTAGGCATAGTCGCTGGGTGCGCCGATATCCGCGATGCTCCCCATGTGGCTGCTGATCGCGACCAAAAGACGCCGTTCGCTGCGCGCCAGGCTATCGACCAGGGCCTCGCTCACGCGCATCGTGCCGAGCGTGTTGACCCCGAAGGTATCGAGCCAATCTGCATAGTCGATCCGGCCGAACTGGTCCTTGCCCCAGCGTTCCCGATAGATGCCCGCGTTGTTGATCAGCACGTCCAGCGGACTATCACCGAGCTGCACAGCCATCTGCCGGACCTGATCCGGTTCTGTGACGTCCAGGCGGTGAACGGACAGGTTGGGGTTTTGCGACTGTAGCCGCTGCAGGTCGTCGGCCTGATCCGGAAGACGGCAGGTCGCATAGACACGCCAACCGGCCGCTGCATACTGCCGGACCCATTCCAGGCCCAGGCCTCGGTTGCTGCCGGTAACCAATACGCTGCTCATGGGTAGCGATGCGCCGATTAGAGCTCCAGCTCGGGTTTGTCGATCTCGGCACGCAATTCTTTCACGACTGCATCGACGCGACCGGATACGATCTCCAATTCGTCGGAAAGGGCCTCG
>JAHEIA010000576.1 GCA_024639625.1 Chromatiales bacterium | reverse complement strand
GAAGGGGTGAGCTTGGGGCGCTATGTCAGCGAGGTGCTGCGGGTCGTCGAGCGGGCGGGGCATCCCTACCAGCTCACGGCGATGGGTACCTTGGTCGAGACGGCGACGCCCGCGGAAGCCTTGGCGGTGCTCGAAAGCGCCTGCGCCCGGCTGGACTCGCTGGGCTGCGAACGGGTCTATCTGAGCAGTAAACTGGACATTCGCAAGGGCGAACTCGGCCGCCTGCAGAGCAAAGTTGAGTCGGTGCAGGGAAGGCTGGTCGAGCAAGCGGCGGACTAGGGCGAATGGCTAACGTAACGAAACTGCCCAAACGTCAAGCGCGCTCCGGGTCGAGCGAGACGGTGCGAGAATGCCTACAGTAAACCCCATTGGGACTAGGGCCGGTTAACAGGCCCTAACGTCCGGCCATCCTTTGCCCGGCTCGATGCTCGCCAGCCCCGGTGGGGAGACCCACCCGCGTTCAACGGCAGTAGTCCGCGACCTTCATCGCCGACCAGGCGATCCGTTCGTCGATCTTCGGCTCTTCGGCGCGGGTGTAACCGTGGCGCTTCTTGTCGCGGAAGAACGCCTGCCGTTGGCGATAGTACTCGCAACGTTTGCGGTAGAAGGCGGCCCGTTCTCCGGTCTTGCCCCTGGGATTGGGCCCCTGCGTCCCGCCCCTGCCGGCTGTAGAGCGCTTCTCGACACGTCGTTCGTAGCGTTGCAGGGTCTCGATTTCCCCCGGGCGCAGCTTGAGCCCGCGCGGGCCAGGCGCAACCGACACCGGGTCGACCTCTTGGATTACGAAGGGCGCGCCCTGCGGGGGACGGTCTCCGAAGTGAATGCCGCCCTCGCCGTCCACCCAGCGCTTCACTTCGGCCGCAGACAAGACGAGGGGCAGACTCAGCAGAACGAGAGGTATCCCTGTTGCCAGTCTCATGGCGATTTCCTCTTCCCTTGCGCCGGCTCCATCCGGCGCCTGCCAGCATAGGCGAACCAGCAGCGGAAAACTGTTGCTCGGGGCACATTTTACGCGTCCGGCAGGTGGCCTGCGTTCAACCCCTGACAGCGGGTTTGCCGGTGTCCCGGGTTCGCCTTGGATCCGCGGGGGACGACGTGCGGTCAAGCTGCGCTGCGAGTTCCGCGAGTGGTTGCGGACGCCCGAACAGGTAGCCCTGCATTTCGTCGCAGCCCAGGGCCTTGAGAAAGGCGTGCTGACGCTCGTTTTCTACACCTTCCGCCACCGCGAGCATGCCGAAGTTGTGCGCCAGGGTGACGACGGTTTCCGTCAGGGCAGTCTGGTCGGGGCTCTCGGGAAGGTCGACGAGGAACGAGCGGTCGATCTTCAGGCTGTCCACCGGGAGGTGCTGCAGATAGTGGAGGGACGAATAGCCGGTGCCGAAATCGTCGATGGCCAATTGCACGCCGAAGCTCTTCAGTCGATCGAGGGTGGCGGCCGCCTCCCTCGGGTCGTCGACCAGTACGCTTTCGGTAATCTCCAGTTCGAGGCAGTGCGGGGCAAGCCCGCTTGCGGCCAACGCGCTGCGCACGGAGTCCAGTAGGGAATGGGTCAGCAACTGCATGGACGAAACGTTTACGGAGACCCGTATCCCCGGGTGGCTGCGTTCCTGCAAAGCCTTGCACTGTTGGCAGGCCTCGCGGATCAGCCAGTCGGACACCGCCCCGATTAAACCGGTTTCCTCGAGGATATGCACGAACCGGTCCGGCGAGACCCGCCCGTGTTTCGGGTGTTCCCAGCGCAACAGAGCCTCCATGGCTACCATCTCGCCCGATTCCGCGCCGACGCGCGGTTGAAAATAGATGTGAAATTCCCTCTGTCGCAGGGCCTTGCGCAGATCCGACTCCCACTCAAGACGTTCGAGCGCGGCGGCATTGAACTGTTCGCTGTAGAAGAGGGCGCGGTCCTGCCCGATCTTCTTCGCGCGTTTGCTGGCCGCATGGGCGTCTTCCACCAGCCGATCGGGGTTCTGCGTATCACCGGGAAACAGGGCGATTCCGATGCTTGCCGTGATCACGACTTCCCGCGTGCCCACTGTCAAAGGTCGACGGCACGCCTGCAGGATGCGCTCTGCCTTCTCCGCTGCCTGCTCGGGAGAAGTGAGGTCTTCCAGAATCACGGCGAACTCGTCGCCACCGATGCGATAAAGGGCCCCGGTGTCGAATCGGTGGCGCAGGATCTGGCCTGCCACGTCGACGAGTACCTGATCACCGGCCTCGTGGCCCAGACTGTCGTTGATCGCCTTGAACCGATCCAGGTCGATGTACAACAGAGCGAGCAGGCGATCATAGTGCGCGCTACGCCCGAT
>JAHEIA010000151.1 GCA_024639625.1 Chromatiales bacterium | reverse complement strand
CCAACACGCGAATGACCCCGGACGGCGTGTTGCAGAAGTTTGGTGTACCGCCGGCGCTGATCATCGATTACCTGACTCTGGTAGGGGACAGCGTCGACAATATCCCCGGCGTCGCCAAATGTGGCCCCAAGACCGCGACAAAGTGGCTCACCGAATACGGTTCCCTGGACGGGGTGATCGCCCACGCGGACGAGATCAAAGGCAAGGTGGGCGATAACCTGCGGGCCAGCCTGGAGCAGCTTCCGCTATCCCGCCAACTAGTCACCATCCGCCTGGATGTCGCGTTGGAGCAAGGGCCGCTGGATCTTTGCCCGCGGGCACCCGATACCGCGGCCCTGCGTGAGCTGTACGCCTGGATCGAATCCGACCGCCTGCAGGCGACCCTCGCTAGCGAGACGCCCGGCGCTGTTCAGACCGGGGTAGAGAACGTGGATGCGGACGGGGGTTATCAAGCGGTTCTGACCTGGCGGGACTTCGATGCCTGGATGGAGCGTCTGCAGGCAGCTGAACTTTTCGCCTTCGACACCGAGACCACCAGCCTGGACTATATGCAGGCGGAGCTGGTGGGGGTGTCGTTTGCCGAGACACCCGGTCAGGCCGCGTATGTTCCGTTGGCCCATGACTATCCCGGGGTACCGGAGCAACTGGATCGGCGCCGAGTGCTGGATCGCTTGCGCCCGTTGCTGGAAGATCCGGGGCGCCCGAAGTTGGGACAGAACCTGAAATACGACATGAGCGTGCTGGCCAACTACGGTATCGAACTGCGGGGCATCGCCTTCGACACTATGCTGGAGTCCTACGTCACCGATAGCACCGCCACGCGCCACGACATGGACTCCCTAGCCAAGAAGTACCTGGGCCGGAACACCATCAAGTACGAGGACGTAGCAGGCAAGGGGGCGAAACAGCTGCGCTTCGACCAGGTGCCGCTGGAACAGGCGGTCCCCTATGCGGCGGAAGACGCAGACATTACCCTGCGTTTGCACCGCGAATTGTGGCCCGCCGTGGAGCGGGAACCGGCCCTGGAGCGGCTGTTCCGCGAGATCGAGATGCCCCTGGTGCCGGTGCTCTCGCGCATGGAGCGGACCGGGGTGCGGATCGACAGCGCTATGCTGGTCCGCCAGAGCCAACAGCTTGCGCAGCGTATGCATGAGCTTGAGCAACAGGCGTACACCCAGGCGGGCGGTCGCTTCAATCTGGGGTCGCCGAAGCAGATCGGGTCGATCCTGTTCGACCAACTGGGTCTTCCGGTGAAGGCGCGCACCCCCACGGGGGCCCCCTCCACCGCCGAGGCGGTACTGCAGGAACTCGCGGACGAGTTCGAGCTGCCGCGCTTGATCCTCCAGCATCGGGGGCTGAGCAAGCTGAAATCCACCTATACCGACCGCTTGCCGGAGCAGGTGAATCCGCGCACGGGTCGCGTGCACACCTCCTACCATCAAGCGGTAGCCGCCACCGGCCGCCTGTCGTCTTCCGACCCGAACCTGCAGAACATCCCAGTGCGCAGCGAGGAGGGGAGGCGCATTCGCCAGGCATTCGTCCCACAGCCCGGTTGCAAGATCCTGGCAGCTGACTACTCGCAGATCGAGTTACGAATCATGGCTCACCTGTCGGGGGATACGGGCTTGATCGATGCCTTTGCTGCGGGTAGGGACATCCATCGGGCGACCGCCAGCGAGGTCTTCGGGGTGCCGGAGAAGCAGGTCAGCACCGACCAGCGGAGATCCGCCAAGGCGATCAATTTTGGCCTGATTTATGGCATGTCCGCCTTTGGGCTGGCTCGACAACTGGGGATCGATCGCCAAGCTGCCCAGGAATATGTAGACCTGTACTTCCAGCGCTATCCTGGGGTGAGCGCTTTCATGGAACGCATCCGTGAGGATGCCCGGGCACAAGGTTATGTAACGACCGTGTTCGGCCGGCGCCTGTATCTCCAGGAGATCGGGTCGCGCAACGCCCAGCGCCGGGCAGCGGCTGAACGCACGGCGATCAACGCTCCGATGCAGGGGACCGCCTCGGATATCATTAAAATCGCCATGCTGAGGGTGGACTCTTGGTTGCAGTCCGCACGTCCGGATGTGCGGATGATCATGCAGGTGCACGACGAACTCGTATTCGAGGTTCCTCGCGCCGACGTGGATGCGGTGGGCGAAGAGATACGCAAACACATGCAGTCCGCGGCCGAGCTGCGGGTGCCACTGGTGGTGGATGTTGGGGTTGGGGACAACTGGGAGATGGCGCATTGATGGTACCTGGGCCGCGGAATGAACTTTTTTCCCGGGGACCAGTCATATTCCTCGTAGATGTGACTGCGGACTGATCTTCCCTCCCTTTCTTCAGTCCGCACCCGGCTGCCCCAGCCGGGACAATTGGCCTCGGTATCTTCCCCTTTGGGTGCCGAGGCTTTCTTTTTCCAACCGCCCCAGCAACTGCGGTCGCGGCTATCCGGCGCACCGAGTTTCGCCGATCGGAACAATGCGGGCTGCTTGAGCCGGTCAAGGCGGGATTTGGCATGCTGGCCTCCATCGAAAGACAGCCTGCGGGGGCGGCTTCTCGGGCGAAATCCGCGTCTCGGGGTCAGCCGGCTCCCGGACGTTCCAACCAGCGATCCATGACCCGGTAGGTTTCGTCCAGGCCCTGGCGCTTGAGCGCGGAAAACAGCTGGACACTCCATTCCCCGGGAACCTGGGTCAGCTGCCTGCGCACCTGCTGCAGCGTCTGCCGTGCCGCATTGCGCTTCAGCTTGTCTGCCTTGGTCAACAGAATATGCACCGGTAGGCCCTGGTGTGTGCACCACTCGAGCATCTGCTGGTCGAATTCCTTGAGCGGATGCCGCGAGTCCATCAGCAGGATCAGGCCGCGCAGGCACGCGCGTTGCGATAGATAGAGTTCAAGCAGTTGCTGCCAGCGCCACTTGGTGTTCTCCGCGACCTTGGCGTAGCCATATCCGGGGAGATCGACCAAGCGTCGCTCATCGTCCAGGGAGAAGAAATTGAGAAGCCGTGTGCGCCCGGGGGTTCGGCTCGTTCGTGCCAGGTCGCGTTGCTGACACAATACATTGATTGCACTAGATTTCCCGGCGTTCGATCGGCCGGCAAAGGCGATCTCGAAGCCTGCATCCAGCGGCGTCTGAGCCAGTTCTGCTGCACTGCTGAAAAAGCGTGCTTGATGGTAGAAGGGATCCATGGATTTCCCTGCATGCGGGTCAAGACCGCTCATCAGCCGTCCCCGGGTATTGGTGGTTCCCGGCCCGGTGGCTGTGCATGGTAACAGTTAGCCGGCGCGACGTCGCGGCATGCTCTCCGAGAGGTCCGGCAACCAGCGGCCTAGTCTCCCGGGGGGCGCTTCCAGGCCCCTGATTTGCCTCCACTTTTTTCCAGCAGGCGCACGCGGTCGATGATCATCCCTCGGTCGACCGCCTTGCACATGTCGTAGATCGTCAGCAACGCGACTTGGGTGGCGCACAGGGCTTCCATTTCCACACCGGTGCGGCCCCGCGTTTCTACGCGGGTTTGGCAGTGTATGCGGTCGTTTTCCCGTTCGATGGTGAGATCGAGGCTGACGTGGGTGAGGGCCAACGGATGGCAGAGCGGAATCAGATCGGCTGTCCTTTTCGCTGCCATGATCCCGGCTACCCGGGCGACGCCGAGGACGTCTCCTTTCTGGTGCCCGCCGGTTTCCACCTTGCGCAGGGTCTCCGCCTGCATATGGATCCAGCCTTCCGCAATTGCGACCCGCGGCGTGCTGTCTTTAGCGCCGACGTCCACCATGTGCGCTCGCCCGGATTCGTCGAAGTGGGAAAAACCGCTCATGGGATAGCCCCCTCAGGGCGGATTGCGCTCTTTTGATTTGTCGATCTCATGCACCTCAATGCCGAGCGATTCCAGGTCGATCAGCAGGTAGGTGGCGGGCTCCTGTCCGACCCCGCCCACGGTTCCCGGGTTGATCAACAGGGTAGAACCGCCCTTCAGGTTCGGCAGTCTTTCCCACTCCACCCGGTGGCTGTGGCCACAGCAGACCAGGTCCCAGTCGCCGGTCGCCGCCAAGGCTCGGGCATAGTGCGGATAGTGGACGAGGAAAATGTGCTTGCCGCCGAGTTTCAAGGCCGCATCCATGCCGTGGTAGCGGATGACACTGTTCGGACGCGTGGCCAGGCGTCCCAAGGTAAACAGGTCTCCGGTGTTGTTGCCGTGGATCACGTGGACCGGAAGCCCGTATCGGTCCAGGCAGTGCAGGGTGCTCGGGGCAACGACATCCCCGCAATGCAGGATCGCTTGCGCCCCCGCATCTTTGGCCTCTCCTACGGCGGCGTCGAGCAGCGGGATGTGGTCATGGCTGTCGGATAGAACACAGATCTTCATTGCAACCTCGTGCACCGGCGCCGGTGTCTAGAACGCAGGTTTTTCCGGCGCATCCTGGTACATCTTGACGCTGTCCATGATCTCTTGCCTCGCCTCGTCTACTCCATACCAGCCGTCCACGCGCACCCACTTGCCCTCGTCGAGGTCCTTGTAGTGCTCGAAGAAGTGCGCGATGCGGTTCAGGATCTCACCGGAGATGTCGCGAAAATTGTCGATGCCGCGGTAGGTCTTGCACAGCTTGTCCAAGGGTACGGCCAGCACCTTGGCGTCATCGCCGGACTCGTCGGTCATCTTCAGCACGCCCACCGGGCGGCACTTGATCACGGAGCCGGGGATCAGCGGATAGGGGGTCAGTACCAGAACGTCCACCGGGTCACCGTCCTTGGAGAGGGTGTGGGGAACGTAGCCATAGTTGCACGGGTATTGCATGGCGGTGGACATGAAGCGGTCCACATACATGGCCCCGGTCTCCTTGTCCAACTCGTACTTCACCGGATCCGAATAGGCTGGTATCTCGATGATTACGTTGATTTCATTGGGGATGTTTCTGCCGGAACTGACTCTGTCCAGGTTCATCCAGTACCCTCCGCGGATGTTGGCCCAATAAAAAAGGCCGGCAGATAGCCGGCCTTGCATTGTCCTCTATTGCTGAACCGTATTACAAGGGAGGGATCGATCCCTTGCGCGCAGCCAGAAATCTAGAGAAGGGGCACGATCAGCAACGCCACGATGTTGATGATCTTGATCAGCGGATTGACCGCGGGACCAGCCGTGTCCTTGTAGGGGTCGCCGACGGTGTCGCCCGTGACCGCGGCCTTGTGGGCGTCTGAACCCTTGCCGCCGAAGTTGCCATCTTCGATATACTTCTTGGCGTTGTCCCAGGCACCACCGCCGGTGGTCATGGAGATAGCCACGAACAGGCCGGTGACGATGGTACCGATCAGCAGGCCGCCGAGGGCCTGAGCGCCGAGGAGCAGGCCAACGAGCAGCGGCACCGCGATGGGCAGCAGCGACGGAATGATCATCTCCTTAATGGCCGCCTTGGTCAGCATGTCCACAGCCTTGCCGTAGTCCGGCTTGTCAGTGTGGTTCATGATGCCGGGCTTTTCGCGGAACTGGCGGCGTACCTCGTTAACGATGCCGCCCGCGGCGCGGCCTACCGCTTCCATGGCCATGGCGCCGAAGAGGAAGGGCACCAGGCCACCGATCAGCAGGCCGATGAGCACCATGTGGTTGGAGAGGTCGAAGCTAACGACGGACCCAAGGTGGGCTTCCAGGCTGTTGGTGTAGTCGGCGAACAGTACCAGGGCGGCTAGGCCGGCGGAACCGATGGCATAGCCCTTGGTGACCGCCTTGGTGGTGTTGCCGACGGCATCCAGCGGATCGGTGATGTTGCGGATCTTCTCGTCCAGTTCGGCCATCTCAGCGATACCGCCGGCGTTGTCGGTGATGGGGCCGTAGGCGTCCAGGGCGACGATGATGCCGGTCATGGAGAGCATGGAGGTGGCAGCCACGGCGATGCCGTAGAGGCCGGCCAGGTCATAGGCGCCCCAGATGGCGGCACAAATCACGAGCACCGGTGCTGCTGTAGCCTTCATGGAGATGCCCAGGCCGGCGATGACATTCGTTCCGTCACCCGTGGTCGAGGCCTCGGCGATGTGGCGCACCGGGCTGAACTCGGTGGCGGTGTAGTACTCGGTGATCACCACCATGGCGGCAGTCAGCACCAGGCCGATCATGGCGGAGCCGAAGAGGGCCAGTACCGGGTTAGCCACTGTGACGCCGGCGACTTTGATGACGACGTCGCCCATCATCCAGTCGGTGACGAAATAGAAGGCCACCGCGGAGATCGCGCCGGCCACGGCCAGCCCCTTGTAGAGGGCGGTCATGATCTTGGCATCGCCCTCCTTCGCCTTGACAAAGTAGGTGCCGACGACCGAGGCGATGATGGAGACTCCGCCCAGCACCAGCGGGTAGATGACCGCTTCGTTGCCCGCACCGGTGACCAGCAGGCCGCCGAGCAGCATGGTGGCGACTACGGTGACCGCGTAGGTCTCGAACAGGTCTGCGGCCATGCCGGCGCAGTCGCCCACGTTGTCGCCCACGTTGTCGGCGATCACCGCCGGATTGCGTGGATCGTCCTCGGGGATGCCGGCCTCGACCTTGCCGACGATATCGGCGCCTACATCCGCACCCTTGGTGAAGATGCCGCCGCCCAGCCGGGCGAAAATGGAGATCAGCGAGCCGCCGAAGGCGAGGCCGACCAAGGCGTGCAGGGCGTTGGCATCGCTAACGCCCAGGGCGTTCAGGGCGGCGTAATAGCCGGCCACACCCAGCAAGGCCAGGCCCACCACTAGCATTCCTGTGATGGCGCCGCCGCGGAAGGCAACCTGGAGCGCCGCGTTCATGCCGTTGTGCGCCGCCTCGGCAGTGCGCAGGTTTGCGCGCACCGAGATGTTCATGCCGATATAGCCGGTGGCGCCAGAGAGCACGGCGCCGATAGCGAAGCCGATGGCGGTGGCGCTGTCCAGTCCGAAGAAGATGACTACTAGGACCACGACGCCGACCATGGCAATGGTGGTGTACTGGCGGTTGAGATAGGCCATGGCGCCCTCCTGAACCGCGCCGGCAATCTCTTTCATCCGCGCGTTGCCTTCCGGCTGCGCCAGGATCCACTTGATGGATAGGATGCCGTAGGCGAGCGCCACCAGGGAGCTGACCAGGGCGAAAATGAGACCTTCAGACATACCGCTCTCCTCTTAACCTTGTTTTAGTTGATTTGATTTGCCGACCCACCCCGGAAAAATCCGTCCCGGGTTTGAGATCGAACGCCTGGTCCAGTTCCAGCGACCGGATCAACTCGTCCATTGCCGGCTGACCGTGTTCCCGATGGACTGCGCCCAGAGTCAGGCGCACGGCGTTACGATTGTAGCCGCTGCCGAACCTCAGCTGGATAGCGATCAATTCTCTTGCCTTCACCAGGGTCATGACATTGACCTCGATCATGCTGGGTAAAAATGGGGGCTCATACCCCCCATTTTTACCGGCTCACAGATCAAAGTCGTCCAGCTTGCG
>JAHEIA010000150.1 GCA_024639625.1 Chromatiales bacterium | reverse complement strand
GGTGCATCGCCGGGACAAATTTCGCTCCGAGAAGATCCTCGCCAACCAGTTGATCCAGAAATCCCAGGACGGCAATGTGATCATCGAATGGAATCATGTCCTCGAGGACGTGCTCGGCGACCAGACCGGGGTCACCGGAATGCGCATCAAGAACGTGCAGGACGGCAGCACCAAGGACATCGAGCTCCAGGGTGTCTTCATCGCCATCGGACACAAACCCAACACCGACCTGTTCGAGGGGCAACTGGCGATGCAGCACGGCTATCTTACGGTCGAAGGAGGCGCCAACGGGAACGCGACCCAGACCAGCATTCCCGGCGTATTCGCGGCGGGCGACGTCATGGATCACGTGTATCGACAGGCGGTGACCTCCGCCGGCAGCGGCTGCATGGCCGCCCTCGACGCGGAGCGCTTCCTCGACGCCCTGGCCGAAGCGCAACCCTGAAGACGCGGCAGCAGCCTGCCCACGGCCGGGAGCCGTAGCCCTCCGCAAACGCCCAATGGTCGAGTCCATTGCCAGCATCGATGCGGTACCGGCCGCAGAATGGAATCGGCTGGCGCCAGCAGGATATCCCTTCCTGCGACACGAATTCCTCGCCGCACTGGAGCGCCAGGACTGTCTGGGCGAAAGGTACGGTTGGTATCCCTGCCACCTGCTGCTGCGCGACAGCCAGGGGGCGCTGCAGGGCACCTTGCCGCTGTACCGGAAGACCAACTCCTACGGCGAATTCGTATTCGACTGGGCCTGGGCGGACGCCTATCGGCGAGCCGGGCTCGCCTACTACCCCAAACTGGTCTGTTCCATCCCTTACACGCCGGCAACCGGACCCCGCCTGTTGTCCTCACCCGGCGCCGATCGGCCGGCGATCACCCGGGATCTGATCCGCGGGGCGATCGACCTGGCCCGCGCGCAGGGAGATTCATCCGTCCATTGCCTGTTTCCGACGGACGAGGAGACGCAACAGATGGCGACCGCCGGGCTCTTGCGGCGCAGCGGCTGCCAGTTCCATTGGGCGAACCAGGGCTATCGGAGCTTCACCGAATTCCTCGAGCAGCTATCCTCCAAGAAGCGCAAACAGATCCGCCGTGAGCGGCGCCGAATCGAGGAGGCCGCAATCCGCTTTCGCATCGTACCGGGAGACCAGGTCAGCGCCGAGGAATGGGAGATCTTTCACTTACTGTATCGCTCGACCTTCGAGAAACGCGGCGGCATCCCCACGCTTTCCCTGGGCTTCTTTCGCGAGATCGGCCGCACACTCGGCCGACAGGTCCTGCTGATCCTGGCGTTAGCCCAAGACGAGGTCGTCGCCAGCGCCTTTTTCGTCGTCGGGGCGGACACCCTGTACGGGCGCCACTGGGGCTGCCGCAGGGACTACCACAGCCTGCATTTCGAAGCTTGTTACTACCAGGGGCTGGAATACTGCATCGCAAACGGACTGCAACGCTTCGAGCCCGGGGCCCAGGGAGAGTACAAGATCAGCCGCGGGTTTCTGCCCACCGCCACCTGGTCCACCCATTGGATCGCGGATCCGCGATTCCGCGCAGCGATCGGGGACTTCCTGGAACAGGAAGCCCACGCCATGCAGGGTTATCTGCGCGAGATGTGGGAACACAGCCCGTTTCGCCAGGGCGCACAGCGCGACGCCGCGCCCCCATGATCCACATCTTCCAGCCCGGACAGATCGACGTCCGCTTCCCCGACGTCGAGGAGGCCGAGCGCGAGCCCAACGGGCTACTGGCGATCGGCGGCGATCTTGATCCGCGCCGTCTGCTCAGCGCCTATCGCAACGGCATCTTCCCCTGGTACGGGCCAGAGCAACCGATCCTATGGTGGTCTCCGGATCCCCGAACCGTGCTTTTTCCGCAGCATCTCAAGGTGTCCCGGAGCCTGAGAAAAACGCTGCGTCAGCAGCGCTTGCTGGCCACCATCGACCAGGCATTCGGCTCGGTGACCGAGGCCTGCGCCGGTCCGCGCAAGGACGCCGAAGGCACCTGGCTGGTCCCCGCGATGCAGCAGGCCTATCATCAGCTCCACCGCCGGGGGCTGGCCCACTCAATCGAGATCTGGTCCGAGGAACAGCTGGTCGGCGGCCTGTACGGGGTTGCCATGGGCCGGGTATTCTTCGGCGAATCCATGTTCAGCCGGGTCAACGACGGATCCAAGGTGGCCCTGGTCCACCTGGTGAACCGGCTGCGCGCGTGGGGCTATTCGTTGATCGACTGCCAGGTCTACTCCGCCCACTTGGAGACCCTTGGCGCACAACAGATCCCCCGGCATCGATTCACCACCTTCTTGCGCCGCTGGGTCGAGCTGCCGCCCGCGGCGCAGGCCTGGCGCGAGGAGGTAGCGGTGTATCCGGAGATCCCGGGCTTGAGCAAGACCGAGTGATGGACGAAGATCCGCGAAAACCTCCCGCGACTTCCTTGTTCCTCGGGCCACAGCACCCCTGTTCCTATCTCCCCGGGCGCAGCGCACGCATGCTGTTTGTCGACGTCGAGCTGCGGCTCGATGCCGTCATCTCCCAACAGCTTGCGAATCACGGATTTCGTCGCAGCGGCCGCTTTCTCTATCGGCCCCACTGCTGCGCTTGCCGCGATTGTGTCCCGATAAGGCTTCCGGTCTCGGAGTTCCGACCGAACCGACGCCAGCGCCGATGCTGGCGCCGCAACGTTGGGGAACTCGCGGTCCGGGCGCTGCCGGCCCGCTTCAGGCAGGAGCACTACGATCTATACTTGCGCTACCTCGCGCTGCGCCACCCGCAAGGCGGCATGAGCGATGCCAGCCCGGAGGAATACCTGGAGTGCCTGGTCAGCCCCTGGGCCGAAACCATCTTTTTCGAGTTTCGTCTTGGCGCGAGGGTGGTGGGGATCGCGGTTACGGATCGCCTGCCGCAGGGCCTCTCGGCGGTGTACACATTCTTCGACCCGGCGCTGGGTCGGCGTAGTCTCGGCATGTTCGCGATCCTGTGGCAGATACAGCAAACCCGGGCCTTCGGGCTGCCCTGGCTCTATCTAGGCTACTGGATCGAGAATTGCCGAAAGATGTCCTACAAAGATCTTTTCCGCCCGCTGGAGGCCTGGATGGGACGCGGTTGGGAACGCTTCGACGCCGGGGAACCGATCCGGCTCTGCAGCAGATCGGCCTGAACGGCCTGCGCGAGCCCCAAGCAGACGCTCAGCCGGTACCCCCGACGACGGTGAGGCGCGGCTCCGGCTCCAAACGCCTGCCGGCGCCATACACCACTTCGACGCCGTCAGCACCGAACAGACGTTCCAGTCGGCGCAGCAGTTCGTCGCTCGGATGCACCCGCCATTCCGGCCCCAGGAGCAGTTCGGCAACGGCGGTCGCCCCCCGGTAGCGCACCTGCAGCGGGCAATTGCCGCCGCGAAACGGGGCCAGAACCTCCTTCAGTTGATTGCTGAAGAGCGCAGCATCCGGCGGCGGAACGCTCCGGGCATGCACCCGCAGATGGCTCGCCAGCATCTCCCGGGCCCGCTCGAACTCGTAGATCCGGGAGACCCGGATACTCAGTCCGCCGCGAAACTCGTCGTAGCTGAGCTGTCCACTCACCACCAGCACGCGGTCGCCCGAAATCAGCTCCGCATACCGCTCGAAGACATCCGCAAACAGGACTGCCTCGATGCGACCGCTGGCATCATCCAGCATCAACGAGGCCATTCTCCCCTTTTGGGTGCGGTTCTGCCGAACGCTGACCACCAGGCCGGCGACCACGACCGGCTGATCGCCCCGCCGCCACGGCCGCGCGGCGCCCTCGAGCGCTTCGTCCACGCTCAGATCCGCGATCCGGGAACGGGCGACCGAAGCCAGCTCGGCGCGATAGCGGTCGATCGGGTGACCCGTTAGATACAGGCCCAGGGTCTCTTTCTCCCCCTGCAGCCGCAACTCGTCGTCCCACTCCTCGCTCTCCGCCGGCACCACCTGGAGGTCGGGCGTCACGCGCTCGCTATCGGCTCCGATGCCGAACAGGTCGTCCTGCCCCGCCTCCCGCATCTCGCCGTGCTGTTCCGCCATGCGCAGGGCCACCGGGAGCTGGTTCATGAGGGTGCAGCGGTTGGCCCCCAGGCCATCCAGCGCGCCGGCCCGGATCAGCGCTTCGAGCACCCTGCGGTTGGCCTTGCGCAGATCGACGCGACGGCAGAAATCGAACAGATCGGCGAATGGCCCGGATTCGCTGCGCGCCTCGATGACGCCGTCGATCGCCCCCTCCCCCACCCCCTTGATCGCACCGAGCCCGTACACGATCGTGTCGTCCCCGTCCACCGTGAACGTGTACTCCGAACGGTTCACGTCGGGCGGGGTCACCTTGAGCTGCATCGCACGGCATTCGTCGATGAAGGTGACCACCTTGTCGGTGTTGTCCATGTCCGAGGACAGCACGGCCGCCATGAACGCGGCCGGGTAATGGGCCTTGAGCCACATCGTCTGATAGGAGACCAGGGCATAGGCTGCGGAATGGGATTTGTTGAAACCGTATCCGGCAAACTTCTCCATCAGGTCGAAGATAAAGCTCGCTGTTTTCTCCTCCACGCCCCCCGCGAGCGCGCCCTGCATGAAGATCGCGCGCTGCTTGGCCATCTCCTCCGGCTTCTTCTTCCCCATGGCGCGGCGTAGCAGGTCCGCCCCGCCGAGGGTGTAACCCGCCAACACCTGAGCAATTTGCATCACCTGCTCCTGATACAGGATGACGCCATAGGTAGGGGCCAGGATCGGCTCCAGTTTCGGGTGCGGATAGGCAACCTCCGCCCGGCCGTGCTTGCGATTGATGAAGTCCTCCACCATCCCCGATTGCAGAGGGCCCGGGCGGTACAGTGCGACCAGGGCGGTGATGTCGTCGAAGGAGTCCGGTTGCAGCTTCTTTATGAGCTCCTTCATGCCCCGGGATTCAAGCTGGAATACCGCCGTGGTTTCGCAGCGCTTGAGCAGGCGAAAGGCCTCCTGATCGTCCCAGGCGATTCGATGGATGTCGATCGGCTGGTGCCCGCCGGCTGCAAGTTGGTGGTTAACGGTCTTCAAGGCCCAATCGATGATGGTGAGGGTGCGCAGGCCAAGAAAATCGAATTTCACCAGCCCGATGGCCTCAACATCGTCCTTGTCGAACTGGGTAACCAGGTTACCGCCGCCGGGCTCGCAGTACAGGGGGGCAAAATCGGTCAACACGGTCGGCGCGATCACCACCCCCCCCGCGTGCTTGCCCGCGTTGCGGGCCAGACCCTCGAGGGACCGGGCCATATCGAGCAAGGCCTGCACTTCCTCCTCCTGCTGATAGCGCTGGCGCAACTCGTCGCTCTCTTCCAGCGCCTTGTTGAGGGTCATGCCGATCTCGAATGGAACCAGTTTGGCGATGCCGTCAACGAAACCGTAGGGATGACCGAGCACGCGTCCGACGTCGCGCACCACCGCCTTGGCTGCCATGGAGCCGTAGGTGATGATCTGGGAAACCGAGTCCCGGCCGTACCGCTCGGCCACGTAATCGATCACCCGGTCGCGCTTCTCCATGCAGAAGTCGATATCGAAATCCGGCATGGAGACCCGTTCCGGATTAAGAAAACGCTCGAACAGCAGATCGTGCTCGATGGGATCCAGGTCGGTGATCTTGAGCGCAAAGGCCACCAGGGAACCGGCGCCCGAACCGCGGCCCGGGCCTACCGGGATGTCATTGTCCTTCGCCCATTGAATGAAGTCCGCGACGATCAGAAAATAACCGGGGAATCCCATCGCACAGATGACGTCGAGTTCGGTCTGCAAGCGCTCGTCGTAGGTGCGGCGCAGTTGCTCGACGTCTTGCGCCTCCTGGTCGAGGATCTTGCGCAGACGCTGCTGCAAGCCAGCGCGCGACCGCTCGGCGAAAAACTCCTCGATCGTCTGCTCGGCGGGAACCGGAAACGCGGGCAGAAAGCTCTTGCCCAAGCTGAGCTCCAGAGTGCACCGTTTAGCGATCTCGACGCTGTTCTCCAACGCCTCCGGGATGTCGGAAAACAGGGCGGCCATTTCATCGGGTGTCCGCAAGTACTGCTGCTCGCTGTAGCCTCGTGGACGGCGCGGGTCGTCCAAGGTGCGCCCGTCGTGAATGCAGACACGCGCCTCGTGGGCGCCGAATTCTTCCGCGCGCAGGAATCGCACATCATTGGTAGCGACTACCGGGACCCCTTGCTCGGTTGCCAGCTCGACACCCAGGTGCAGCGCCTCCTCCTCGTGGGCACGCCCGGTGCGCGTCAGCTCGATGTAGTAGCGATCCTCGAAGACCCGCAACCAGGCGTCCAGGAGCACTTTCGCATGATCGCGGCTGCCGGCGAGCAGAGCCTGAGCAACGTCCCCTTGCATTCCAGATAGCAGGATCAGCCCTTGGTTCGCCTGCTCCAACCAGGAGCGCTGGAGCATCGGCACACCAAGATGTTGACCATCCTGATAGGCCCGCGACACCAAGCGGGTGAGATTGCGGTACCCCTCTTTATTCTGCGCCAGGAGCACCAGGCGGAATGGCTTGTTGGCGTCCGCCGGGTTGTGCAGCCAGCTGTCCACGCCGATGATCGGCTTTACCCCCTGGGCAGTGGCCGCCTTGTACAGCTTCACCATGGCGAAAAGGTTCGACTGATCGGTCAGGGCCACCGCCGGCATGCCTGCTGCCGCGACCGCTTGCACCAGCGGCTTTACCCTAACCAAGCCGTCCACCAGGGAATATTCCGAGTGCACCCGCAGGTGGATGAAATCAGTCGCCATACGCGATGTCTCCCATCGGCTGCACCGGATCCTGAGCCAAGACCCTGCGCACCGGCGCGAAGGAACGACGATGAACCGCTGTCGGTCCCAGCCTGCCCAGGGCCTCGATATGCGCTGCCGTGGGATAACCCTTGTGCTTGGCGAACCCGTAGCCCGGATAGCGCCTGTCGAGTGCGAGCAATTCCCGGTCGCGCGCCACCTTCGCCAACACCGAAGCGGCGCTGATTGCGGCGACCGTGCGGTCGCCTCCAACCACCGCCTGCACGGGCACCGCCAGTTCGGGGCAGCGGTTGCCATCGACCAGAACTTGCTCCGGCAGAAGCGACAGCGCCAGCACCGCCCGCTGCATCGCCAGCAGCGTCGCGTGCAGGATGTTCAGGCGATCAATCTCGTGGACCTCCGCACGGCCCAGCGCCCAGGCTAGGGCCTGACGATGAATCCGCTGCTCCAACTCGGCCCGGCGTTTCGCGCTCAGACGCTTGCTGTCGTCCAAGCCAGCGATGGGTGCCTTCGGGTCGAGGATCACCGCCGCGGCGAGCACCGGCCCCGCGAGCGGGCCGCGCCCGGCCTCGTCGACCCCCGCGATGATGCGTAGCGTCATCCCCGTCCCTCCACGCCTGCGAGGGTGAGCAGCGCCGTAGCGGCGCTGCGGGCCGCGTCGCGGCGCAGTCCTCGATGCATCGCATGAAATTCCTTCTGCAGCGCCTGTC
>JAHEIA010000149.1 GCA_024639625.1 Chromatiales bacterium | reverse complement strand
CGTGCGCGACGCAGATCTCGGCCTGCTCCTGCAGCATACGGTCGCGCAAGCGCTCGGCCAGCTGCTGGGGAACGCGCGGGCCATCGCAAGGCACGCTGAGCAGGTGTGTCGTGGAACAACACGTCATGGCAACGGCCAGCCCCGCCAATGGGCCGGCAAAACCGCTCAACATGTCCTCCACCACAGGATAGCCGTAGGCTGCATACTCCTCCAGGTGGCGGTTCGCGTTGATCAGAATTTGTTCGACCTGGGGCCTGAGGTCGGCGAGAACATACTCGATCATCGGTCTGCCGAGCAGCGGCAGCAGTCCTTTGTCCGCTCCACCCATGCGGCGGGCCCGCCCGCCGGCCAAAACGACACCCGTTATAGAGACTTCCTGGCTCAATCCTGAAAAATTCCGCAAGTCCGCAGTTCGATCGAACACTCTTTGCCGTGGATAGCTCGCAGCATCGGTCACCGCGCCGCGATTTGCAACCCGAGTGGGGTCCCATGTCGACCCGGCGTGGCCGGCAATCGCCGCGTGCCGTCGCTGCCGGCGTTTCCAGACGGCGATCGGCCGGCAAATCGCTCTCTCGTAGGCGCGACGCGTATCCCGCATTCTAGGGGGCCGCCTTGCACCTTCCCTGAGCGCCACCGGGGCCTTGTGGTGGGTTGCGTTGGGAGGGAAAGCCGGACTCCCTATGGGTCAATTTGTCTTAATCAGGAATTGAAGTTTCGGCCAAAATGGCCTATTTTTTACGATTGTACAGTGGTTTCTGGCGTTATTTTCCCACGGTTGGTCGGGAGATGCGGTGTGCAGGGTTCGGGCAGAGCTGCGGAAAGCACGCTGCCGGATCCGTTATCGGCCCATGCAGCCAACTAGGAAGGCGATGCGCCTATCAGGGAAACGAATACGATGAATGACATTGCTGCGGATGCGGCAGGTATGCCCCGGGGGGCTCCCTCGCAACAGTCGTCTCGGCGACGGCACGCCCCCGGCCCCGTGCTAGTGGTGGCCGCCGAAACGGAAAGGCGCAACTGGCTGCAGGCGGCGCTGGAACGCCATGGGATCCTGGTTGAGGCAACTGCGAGCCCGGCGCAGGCAGAAGCCCTGCGCCAGCGTTCCCATTTCGACCTGCTGATCGTAGACCATGCATTGCCCGGCATCTTGGGGTTGGACTGGATCCGCAATCTCCGCGACCATGGGGTAGAGATCCAGGTTATCCTTCTTTCGCCGCATATGCCCGACGCACGGCTCGGGATCGAGGCGCTGCGGGCGCGGGTGAATGACATCTTGGAGCACCCACTGCGAGAACCCGAACTGCTGGATGCGGTAGCCCGCTCCCTGTCGCAATCCCTGGTTTCTTTGCGCCTGGCGCGGAGCGAGCAGCGGCCTGCGGGCTCGTGCGGCCTTGACGGCATGGTCGGGCAGTCGCGTCTGATGCGCGAGATCGGTGACGTGGTCAGCCGGGTCTCTCCCACGCCCTCGACGGTGTTGATCGAGGGCGAATCGGGTACCGGGAAAGAACTAGTCGCCAAGTGCATCCATGATCACAGCAGTCGCCGTGGACCTTTTGTACCTGTCAATTGCGGCGCGATCGCCCCCGAACTCCTGGAAAGCGAACTATTCGGCCATGTCAAGGGGGCCTTTACAGGCGCTCATGGAACCCGCGAAGGCCTGTTTTGCTACGCGAATGGCGGCACCCTGTTCCTCGACGAGATCGCCGAATTGCCGCTGTCCATGCAGGCCAAGTTGCTGCGTGTACTGGAAGAGTCCGTGGTGCGTCCGGTTGGCTCGGACCGGGTGGTGCCGGTCGATGCGCGCATTGTCGCAGCGACCAACCGTCGGCTCGAGGAACAGGTGCGCAGCCGACGTTTGCGCGAGGATCTCTACTACCGCCTGAACGTCTTGACCATCACCCTGCCGCCGTTGCGCGATCGGCGCGAGGATATCCCTGCCTTGGTGGAGCATTTTTCCGAGGTGCGCGGACGAGAACTCGGCGCAGAACGACTGCAGATCGCTGCTGCCGATCTCGAGATCCTCCAGGACTACCCCTGGCCGGGGAATGTGCGCGAGTTGAAGAACGTGATCGAGCGCGCCCTGCTGTTGGGCAAATCGCCGGTCCATTGTCTGAACGGCAGCGGTTCGGAGTTCGCCACGGCTCCGCTGGCCGCCGAACGGGGTTATTTGTTGGATCTACCGCTGCGCGAGGTGGAGAAGCGGCACATGCTCGCGGTGCTCGAGGATGCCGCCAACAACAAATCGGAAGCGTCTCGCCGTCTCGGCGTCTCGCGCAAGACCCTCGAACGCAAGTTGCGGCTCTGGCAAGCGGAGGAGTGACTCGCCGGCGCGATTCGCCACGCCGCTCATTCGCTCCACACCAATTCCCCGAAATGCGAGAAGTCGTAACCCCCCAGTTGGCGGGCCCGGTCCTCGCTTTCCGGAACCCGCAGCTGCCGTAGCAGGTGCTGGAACAGATTGCGGAAATAGACGCGCTGGCTCAGCACCAGGTCGAAGGCCTCCCAGCCGAGGGAAAGGAACTCGAGATGGAATTCGGTCGCCGCCGCCCGCACCCCCGGAGCGATATCGGCGATGCCCATGGCGATGTTGGCTGCCGCATCGCGCTCCGAGCGGCTGGGCTTGGCCTGGAGCAGGCTCGCGAGGTCGAGTTGGTGTTTGGCGGCAACTTCCTCGAAGAAGCGGCCCGATCCGGATCCGGGCTGCCGCATGGTCCAGCGCAGAGGGGTGGCGAACAGGGACGCGAGGTCGTGCTGTTTGTCCGCGAGGCGGTGTGCGAGCAGCAACCCCTGCTCGCGGAGAAACATCCGTACGATCACCCAATCATGGTGCTGGGGGAACCCCTGTATCAGGCCCGGATGTCGCAGATGGCTCTCCTGGACCGGGCCCCAGTGGATGGCGCACGCGTCTACCCGGTGTCTCGCCAGCAGAGAAAGCCCCAGGCGCGTGCCCGTACTCGTGTAGCTGACCAGGGCCTTGCCGTCCACCGCCGCGGCGAGCTGCATTACCACGCGATCCAGCAAAGGGTCGTCGCCGCCGCCGAGGATCATCCGATCGGTGAGCAGGCCACCGTGGCTAGTTTCCAGGATCCACTGATCCACGAGTTCCCGCGGGAAGAGCCATTTGCCGGTGATCTTGGTCGCGGGAAGCTTGTCCTCGGAGACCAGGGCATACACCTTTTTTTCGTTCAGCCCGAGGTATTCTGCGACCTGCCGCACGCTCATGAATCTCGGCCAATGCGCCTCCCCAGCGCCCGCCGCAGCAGTGGGGTTCGGGGTTCGTGCAGGAGGCATCTGCTTCGCTCGCATGGCTTGGGGTTTGCCCTGCGGCAGCACCACCTATTCGCCGGCAGCGCGCGAATAGGTCCCCTGGGCGGAGGCCTCCTGCGGCGCGGGGCGGGCGTCCCAGCGCAGACTCGCGGCGCCGTTGAATACCAGAAAATGCCGGCCCTTGGCGCGGGCGATCATGGTCACCCCCAGGTCGCGGGCCAACTCGAGCCCCATCTGAGTGACCCCCGAGCGCGACAACAGGACCGGGATGCCCATCAGGGCCACCTTCATGACGATTTCCGAGGTGAGCCGCCCGGTGGTGTAGAAGATCTTGTCGGCACCCGTAATGCGTTCCAGCCACATGTAGCCGGCGATGGCGTCCGCCGCGTTGTGTCGCCCTACGTCCTCTACGAACTGCAGTACGCGGGTGCCGGAACACAGCGCGCAGCCGTGCACCGCTCCGGCCGACCGGTAGATGGCATTGAAGTCCTTCAGCGCCCCAAGCAGCCCGTACAGGGTGGATTGACGCAGGGTTGCCGCCGGCAGCGGCTGTGCGTACAGGCTGTCAATGGTGCAGCTGAATACGGTTCCCTGGCCGCAGCCGGTCGTCACGGTGCGCTTGGCCAGCTTTTCCTCCCACCCGTCGACGCCGCCGTGGGTCGTGATCTGGACGGATTCCCGTTCCCAGTCCACCCGCACCGAACGAATCTGCTCAATCTTTTGCACGAAACGCTGGGTTCGCAGGTAGCCGAGGGCGAGCGCCTCCGGTTGCCCGCCGAGGGTCATCAGGGTGACGATCTCGCGGCCGTCCACGAATAGGGTCAGCGGGGCCTCGCCTGCAATCTCCACACGCCGCGCGGCCCCGCTCTCGTCCAGCACCTCAACCGCGGCCGTGGGGGCCAGACGGGCATCGGTCATTTCCGGTCGGTACGGGTGGTCGCGATCCGCCATGCCTAACCTCCGGTCATGTTCATGTGCCGGAATAGGACACTTTGCTCGCTCAGGTCGAATTCATGTCCCTGGGGCTTGATTGCCATCGCTTCGCCGATGCATTGCTTGAGGTGCGCTTCGTCCCCCGGATAGGCGCGCAACTCGCGGCGCAGGTCCCGCGAGTGTTCCTGCCCGAGGCACAGCAGCAAGCGCCCCTCGGCGGTGAGCCGCACCCGGTTGCAGCTGGAACAGAAGTTGTGGCTGTGTGGGGAGATGAAACCGACCCGGGTTGTGATCCCGGGGATGCGGTAATAGCGGGCGGGGCCTCCGGTGGACTCGGTTGTCGGCAGCAGGTCGAAGCGCTGGGCAAGGTCCTGCCGGATCTGATCGCTGGAGTAGTAGGTCACCAGGCGGTCGTGCTCGTCCACAAGACCCAGTGGCATCTCCTCAATGAAGCTGATGTCGACCCCGCTTTCGACGGCGAACTGCACGAGATCAAGCACCTCGTCGTGGTTGCGGTCCTTCAAGATGACGGAATTCAGCTTTACGCGTTCGAATCCCGCCACCAGCGCGGCCTCGATGCCGCGCAGAACCTGCGCCAGATCGCCCTTGCGGGTGAGGCGGCGAAAGCGATCCCGGCGCAGGCTATCCAGGCTGATGTTGACCCGTTTCACCCCTGCGGTGCGCAGGTCCTGCGCCATCGACTCCAGTTGCGAGCCGTTGGTGGTGATCACCAATTCGCCCAGACCGGGTAGGACAGCGATCTCGCGCAGCAGCCAGAGTATGTTGCGTCGCACCAGCGGCTCGCCACCGGTGAGGCGGATCTTGGTGACCCCGAGTTCGGTGAATGCCTTTGCCACCTGCCACAGTTCTTCCAGCGTGAGCACCTGGGCGCGCGGCAAAAAGCGCATGCTCTCGGTCATGCAGTAGACGCAGCGGAAGTCGCATCGATCGGTGACCGACATCCGCAGATAGGTCACATGGCGTCCGAAGCGGTCCTGCAGGATCTGCGGAACGGAGGCAGTGGTCGTTTCTCGGTTATCCATAGCAAGCGATTCGAATTCAGCAAGCATCCGCGTTAGCGCGCCGGTCGGTGGGCCCGCAAAGACCACCGATAGTCTACCTAGCTTAGCAAGTTTTGGTCCTCTGGAAAGGTTCTCCGCGAAATCGCGGCTCGCATGGATTCGCCGGTATCCTGGATCCCGGGAGGCGTGGGCAAGCGGGTCAAATTGTCTCACCAGCGTCTCACTGGGTGTGACAACTTGGGCGCTCGCGCCCGAACTCGGCTGGGGACCTGCAGTTTCCAACGGATCTGCTATTGTCTTAAGACTTGGGAATCCGCGGACGCCGTCGCTCCCGAAATCACAATCGCAGCACCAGAGGAGGAGCCTGAAATGCTCAGGTCGCTACATATCGAACCGGAGAAATGCACGGGTTGCTTGCAGTGCGAAATGGCATGCTCGTACGAACACGAGGGCGCGTTCAATCCGGCCCGCTCGCGCATCAAGGTGTTCGTCTTTCACGACGAGGCGCGGTTCGTCCCTTACACCTGTACCCAATGCGCTGAGGCCTGGTGTCTGCACGCCTGTCCGGTGGAAGCGATCCGCAGCAATCCCGAGACCGGCGCGAAAGAGGTGGTGGAGGGGCTCTGTGTGGGGTGCAAGGTCTGCACCATTGCGTGTCCGTTCGGCACCGTGAACTACAGCAGTGCCTCCGGCAAGGTGATCAAGTGCGATCTTTGCGGTGGCGACCCGGCCTGCGCCAGCGCCTGTCCGACCCAAGCCATCACCTATGTGGACGCCGATTGGACCGGTTATGAGCGGATGAAGGCCTGGGCTGCCCGCACGGACGCGGCGCAAACCGGTGCTTCGACCTAGATTACCAGCGAGGGCAGAGACATGGCATGGCAGAAAACGATCTTACGCGTCGACTTGAGCGCGGGTTCCTGCCGCAGCGAACCCCTGAACATGGACTGGGCGGCCCAGTACCTGGGGCAACGCGGTCTGGCGACCAAATATTTTGTGCAAGAGGTGGATCCGCAGACCGATCCGCTCTCGCCGGACAACAAGCTGATCTTCGCTACCGGGCCTCTTACCGGGACCGCCGCCTCGACCGGAGGGCGTTACTCGGTGATTACCAAGGGGGCGCTCACCGGGGCGATCGCCTGCTCCAATTCGGGCGGCTATTTCGGGGCGGAGCTGAAGATGGCCGGTTGGGACATGATCATTCTCGAGGGCAGGTCGCCGGAGCCGGTCTATCTGTGCATCGAGAACGATAAGGCGGAGCTGCTTTCCGCCGCAGGGATCTGGGGGAAATCGGTTTGGCAAACGGACGAACTGTTGCACCAGCGGCACCAGGATCCGTTGCTGCGAGTGGCGGCCATTGGGCGAGCCGGAGAGCAGGGTGTGCTGTACGCCGGTGTCATCAACGATTTGCATCGCGCCGCCGGGCGCTCGGGCGTCGGCACGGTAATGGGTTCCAAGAACCTCAAGGCGATCGCGGTACGCGGAACCCGCGGTGTCAAGGTGGATGACCCTGCCGGCTTTCTGCGCGTCACCGCGGAAAAGAAGCAGGTGCTGGCGGACAATGCGGTTACCGGGCAGGGCCTGCCCACCTACGGGACCCAGGTATTGATGAACGTGATCAACGAGGTGGGATCGCTGCCGTCCCACAACGCGCGCGACGTCCAGTTCTCCGACGCCGCGAAGATCTCGGGGGAGGCGATGCACGAGCCACGACCCACCGACGGCAAGTCGAACCTGGTGGCGAATCAGGCCTGTTTCGGCTGCACCATTGCATGCGGCCGCGTATCGCGTATTGATCAGACCCACTATACGGTCGTCAACAAGCCGGAGTACTGGGGGGCGTCCGGCGGCCTGGAATACGAGAGCGCCTGGTCGCTCGGGGCGGCCACCGGGGTCGGAGACCTCGAGGCGCTGACCTATGCCAACTTCCTTTGCAACGAAGACGGCATGGACCCGATCTCATTCGGCGCTACCGTGGCTGCCGCGATGGAGCTCTACGAGTTGGGGGCGCTGACTGAAGAGCAGACAGACGGTCTCGAGCTCAACTTCGGCTCCGCCGAAGCACTCACCCGATTGGCGGAGCTGACGAGCCGGGGCGAGGGATTCGGCCGGGAGATCGGTTTGGGCTCGAAGCGTCTGTGCGAAAAATACGGCCATCCCGACCTCTCGATGAGCGTCAAGGGCCAAGAGTTTCCCGCCTACGACCCGCGGGGCATCCAGGGTATGGGC
>JAHEIA010000575.1 GCA_024639625.1 Chromatiales bacterium | reverse complement strand
AAAATTCCAGGGACTGATGCACACAATAACACCACGCGCCGCCGAGCCCGACTCGGTCTTGACCGCCTCGTCGGCATAGAAGCGTAAAAAGTCGACCGCCTCGCGAACCTCGGCGATGCCGTCCAGCAGGGTTTTACCGGCCTCACGGGTCGCCAGCGCGAGAAACTCGAACGTGTGCTCTTCGTACAGGTCGGCGACCCGTTTCAGGATCTCACCGCGCTCACTGGCGGGGGTCGCCTCCCAGGCCGGTTGCGCGGCACGCGCCAAACCGACAGCGGCAAGCGCCCGCGCCGAATCCGCCTCGTCAACCTCGCCGACAACCTCATCGGGCCTGGCGGGATTGCGGATATAGCGCAGACCGCTGCCCACCCCGGAAAGCCGGCTGCCGGGCGCTGCCGACCAGCGATAAGGCGCGGCAAAGGGTGCGCGTCCGGATTCGATCCTGGCCAGATCGACCGGGTCGGTCAGATCCCAGCCCCGGCTATTGCGCCGAGGTGAAAATATCTCCGACGGCGCGGGAATACCCGCATTCGGCGCGAATTCACATGCTCGCGCGGCATCTATGGGATCCTGCGAAATCGATTCGGGAGGGACTGAGAGGTCTACGACCTGATTGACGAAAGAGCTGTTGGCCCCATTCTCCAACAAGCGCCGCACCAGATAGGCGAGGAGATCGCGGTGCGCACCGACCGGTGCATAGATCCGGCAGCGTGTTCCCGCCTCCTTCAGTATCTCTTCGTGCAGAGCCTTGCCCATGCCGTGCAGCCGCTGGAACTCGAATCCGGTTCTGTCCTCGGCCGTCATCCGCAACACCGTGGCAGCGGAATGGGCATTGTGGGTAGCAAACTGCGGATAGATTCGGTCAGTCATTCCCAAAAGTTGGCGCGCGCACGCGATGTAGCTTACGTCCGTATGGGCCTTGCGGGTGTATACGGGATAGCTGCGGAGCCCCATGACCTGGGCACGCTTGACCTCCATATCCCAGTAGGCGCCCTTTACCAGTCGGACCATGATACGCCGATCGAGCTTGTTGGCCAGATCATAGAGCCAGTCAATCACATGGCCCGCCCGACGCCCGTAGGCCTGTACTACGACGCCGAAACCATCCCAACCTTCGAGCGAGGGATTGGCCAGCGCCGCCTCGATGACGTCCAGCGAAAGATCCAGTCGATCCGCTTCCTCTGCGTCTATATTGAAGCCGATCCCCGCTGTCTTGGCCGCCCGAGCCAGTTCCAGCAATCGATCCGTCAGAACCGGCAGCATTGTGTCCCGCTGCCCCGCCTCGTAACGCGGATGCAGCGCCGAGAGCTTGACGGAAATACCCGGGTTATCGCGGGCATCCTCCCCGGTTACATGCTTTGCGATGGCTGCAATGGCGTTTTCGTAGGCTTCATGGTAACGCAAAGCATCCGCATTCGTGCGTGCGGCCTCACCCAGCATGTCGTAGGAATAAGTGTAGCCGCTGGCGAGCATCTTGCGGCCGCGTCTCATCGCCTCCTCGATGTTGCGCCCCAGGACGAACTGCTTACCCATCTCCTCCATGGCTTCGCGGGTCGCCTTGCGAACAACGGGCTCACCCATCCTGCGAACCATGTCTTGCAACACACCGACCACACCCTCGGCGTCGTCGTCGAGCAGGTGGCCTGTCAGCATGAGGCCCCAGGTCGTCGCGTTGACGAGAATCGACCCGGCATCGCCTAGATGCGCACCCCAGTCATGGGGGGTAATCTTGTCCTTGATCAGCGCATCCACGGTTAGCGCATCGGGCACGCGGAGCATCGCTTCCGCCAGGCACATCAATGCGACCCCCTCTTCGGTGGAAAGCCCATACTCAGAAAGGAACGACTCCATTATGCCGATGGAACCTGACCCGCGCACCGCACGAATGAGATTACAGGCCACGGTTGAAATCTCGCTGCGGTCTACCGCGTCGAGGTCGGCTTTTTCCACCAATGCCCTCACCAGGGCGACTTCGTCAGCCAGCGCCCCGGCCCGCGCTGCTTCGCGATACAGTGCTAAATCTCTCATCTCAGCTCGTCTCTCCTCTCTCAGCTCTGTACGCTTCGTGCGCATCCAAGGACGGAACGTTCGGATAGTGGACCTAAAAGAGAACCCTATCCCTCAACTGTTACTCCTGTTTGCCGCGCTGCTTCACATTCACTGTCTGCTTCGATCTAAAGGTAAAGCGTGAATAGACGAAGCCCAGCGTCACGCCCCAGCCCCGTTCGACCAGGGGGCTGTCGTTGAACACTGCGTCATCGAAACGATCGTACCTGGCGAATAGGCCAATCCAACTCTTGTTGGTACGGGAGAT
>JAHEIA010000148.1 GCA_024639625.1 Chromatiales bacterium | reverse complement strand
GAACGGGGTTGTCCAGGTGCCCTGCACCCGCGGCGCATTGTTTCATCAGCCGCCACCGGAACCCGTCGCCGCCGCCTCGAACCCGGGCGAGACCGGGGGCGATGTTGCGGAGCCCGGCGCCGCGCGGGCAGATTGTTAAAAGAAAAAGGGGACAGGAGCATATTCTACCCCGTTCTCTGCTCACCCAACCTGAAAGGTTCAACCTCGCGAACAAAGCCTTGCTGATTCAGATCTTGCGCGGGTTTGAGGGCGTCCTTCCCATGGGCCCGGTCTGGTTCGACATGCGCCTTTAAACGTGGTTAGTTTTTTTTGGCGGTTGGAAGATCCTGGTGACCCAAGCAACGGCTGCAGGACGTGTCGAGCGGTATGCCGCCGCTGGTTCGCCGGCTGGGTCAGCTCGAGCTGTCTCCACACCGCGATGAAAAGGATTGCGCGCTGCACAGGAGGCAGCCAACTCGGATAGCGGGGAAGATCGATGGGTTCCTTGTTTCGCCGAGCGAAACAACCATAATGCCCAGAATAGAATATCCACCGGGTCGCTAATCTGTGGGAGAGATACGCCCATGAGATCCCCTTTTCTCATGCTGTTTGTCTTAGCGGCAGGCCTTCTCCTCTCGGGCTGTGGAAAACCCGAGGCGGACCTGCCCGTGGTTCGCGTGGGGCATGCGCCGCACGATCATCACTCTCCCCTCTATGTCGCTGCGATGAACCCGGACTATTTCAAGGAGAACGGTGGTATCTATCTCAGGGAAATCGCTTACCGTAAAGACTATGAGCTGGTCGTCGAGGAGCGACCGGTTGCCCGTTTGTTGATCGAATCGAGTACCGGAGGTAGAGAGCTGATCCGAAAGCTGTCGGAGGAGCAGTTCGATATTTCTTTCGGCGGCGTCCCAGCGATGCTCGAATTGATCGACCGGGGTAGGCCGATCCGTATCCTTGCCCCGATCATGGCGGAAGGCGCGGGATTGATCGTCGACAAGGATCTGCCCATAGCGACCTGGTCCGAATTCTTGGACTACGTTCGCCGAAGCGAAAGGCCCTTACGGATCGGCTACAAGATTGCCACTTCGGTGCAGAATCTCATTTTCGAGCAGGCATTGATCGATTCCGGTATCCGTTTCGCTTCCGATCCGGATGACGTCTCGGCGGAAATCATGCTGGTCAATTTGCACGGCGCGAAGAACCTTATTCCGGCGATGGAGAACGGCCTGATCGATGGTTTCGTGGTAATGCAGCCTTTTCTGGCGCTCGCGCAGACACGCAAATCGGGTAAGCTGATTGCCTTGCTGAAAGACATGCCGCCGGAAGAGCAGTGGCGCGGCCATCCCTGCTGCGCGCTCGCCGCAAACGATACGTTCGTCCAGTCCCATGCCCGAATCGCAGAGATTCTCACTGAACTCCTGCTCCGGGCGAACCGTTTTATTATCGATTATCCGGAACAGAGTGCCCGGCAAATCGCCGATTGGCTTGGCCTGCCCGCCGAGGTTGAGGAGCGATCCTTGCCGACGATCAAGTTTACCAGCGATATGGATCAGGCCTGGGACAGCGGCGTTGCGTTCTGGGTCGAGTCGATGATCGAGCGCGGGCTCCTGAGAGGCAAGATCAAGGATGCCTACTCGAAAGGTGAGTTGAGCGAGCTGATCTACGACAAGAAGACCTACGAAACGGCGAGAGGAGAGGGGCAGTGAGGCGGGTTAGCCTCTCGCAAAAGGTGTTCCTCTTATTTGCGTCGCTAACTGCGATGACGTTCTTTGTCGCGGTCACGGTCTATCTCGGCTTCGAGTCGCTGCACAAGAACAACCAGAACATGGGGCTGGTCCAGGACTTCCGGATTCAGATCAAGACATTGGAAGCATTTGATCCGAGAAACGGCGCTCGAGGAGCCAATCTACGGGATGCCGAGTTCGAGGGGGAGATAGAAACAGCGCTGCAACTAGCCCGCAGGATCGAGCGTCTGCACGACGGGATTACCGAGGAATTGGCGAGGCGCTTGAATACTGTGGTCGCGGGCCTTGGTTATTACCGAGACGCCTATCGCGAGCTGCGCGAGAAGTATGCGTTGGATGGGGATTTCAGTGTAGTGGAGAACCAATATTTTCTGGCCTTCGAGGACAGAAAAGAAGAGCTGTCGCCAGGGGCCCGCCACGGTGTCCATGACTATCTCGAGATTCTGACGCTTCTTCGGTGGTATGCCTACCATACAAGAGACATGGCGAAGATCGGAGAAATGCACGAGATCCGACAGGGTCTTTCAAAGCTCACCACGGATCCACAAGTGCTGGAGAAAGCCGATCGGTTGATCGCGAAGACAGAAGACAACTATATCAACTTTCTTGCCATCAAGGATCGTGAGGGTTTCCTCCAGTCCACGGCGGACCGATTCTTCGAGATCAGTGCGGACACCATGGCTGCTCTGTCGCGGGCAGATCGGGCGACTCGGGCCCGCTTGACCTGGATGGTGAACGGGCTCGTAGTTCTTTCGGTGATCTTGACGCTGTTGTTCTGGTTTCTGGCCACCCGCTACTTCAAGCGATTCCTGCAAAGCCAGCAGCATGCGATCGAAGCCATACAGAAGAAGGACTACGACTACGAACCCTCGGCAGTCTCCAACGACGAAATCGGAGACTTGGCGCTGTTCATGAAGGAATTGGCGGTGACTCTTAAGGCGAACGAGGCCTTCTTCGCCGACACACTGGATCATCTGCCCTCGTTTCTGTTCGTCTTAACACCGGAGGGAACGGTCGTCTTTGCCAACAAGACGGCGCTTCAGAGTGCAGGTCTTACGTTGGGGAAGATCAGGGGAAAGAGGTTCTACGATGCATTTTGGGTAAATCATTCCCCCGCACAAAGGCAAGCGATGAAGGAGTGGATCGCTAGGGCCGGCGTCGGGGAAACGATTCAGTGCGAAATGAAATGGCGGACCGCCGATGCCTCACTCGTATGGGTCGAGTTTCGGCTCAGTCCCATTTTTGACCAGCAGGCACGAGTAAAGTATCTGATCCCCGAGGCGAGCGATATCTCCTCGCGCAAGCGGGCCGAGACCGAATTGCGCCTGGCCGCGACAGCTTTCGAGACCCATGATGCCATCCTGGTCGCCGACCGGCTTCTCAGAGTGTTGCGCGTCAATCAAGCATTTACCGATATCACGGGTTATAGCGCGGAGGAAGCCGTAGGCATGCATCCCCGCTTTCTTAAATCGGATCGCCATGACAAGGCCTTCTTCCGGGAGTTGTGGGGACAACTCCAGGAAACGGGCTGCTGGCGGGGCGAGATCTGGAACCGGCGGAAGAATGGCGAGGTGTTTCCCGCATGGATGAGCATTACCGAGGTAAAGGATACTCGCGGGGAGATCACGCACTTCATTGGCAATTTCGTCGATCTCTCCGAGTCGAAGCGCCAGCAGGACATCATCGAAAAGAAGGCAGTGGCGGAGCAGGCCCTCGGGGAGTTGCTGCGGTTGTCTCTCGAGTCCCACGGACTGGAAGAATACTTTCGCCGGGTGCTGAACGTGTTGTTCGATTCTGTTCCCTGGCTGCAGATTCTACCCAAGGGCGGCATCTTCCTGAGCGACGAGAAAGAACCCGGAGGAGTATTGAGACTTTCCGTCTCACAGGGAATGGACCCCGAGTTATCCAAATTGTGCGACCGACTGCCGTTCGGCAAATGCTTCTGCGGCAAGGCTGCGGCAACCCGCAGAATGCAATACAGTTCGAGCACCGACGACGAGGGCCACGAGATCCATTACGAGGGGATGCCGCCGCACGGGCATTACAACCTACCGATTCTGCTCGATGAGGAGGTGTTGGGGGTTATCGTTCTTTATCTGCCGCCGGGGAGTCCGCAGAGCGAACACGACCTCGATTTCCTGTACCGGGTGGCCGACGTGCTGAGCATGGGGATTACCAGACGGCGGGCGGAGGCCGAGATGCAACACCGGGCGGCTCATGACAGCCTCACCGATCTGCCCAACCGCCATCTGCTCCAAGAACATCTGAAAAAGGCCCTGGCTTTGGCGCGACGTCATCGCCACCTGGGGGCGGTCCTGTTCATCGACCTCGATAACTTCAAGACGATCAACGATTCGCTCGGCCATCCCATCGGCGACGACCTGCTCAAAGAAGTGGCGCGGCGCTTGACCAAGGATCTGCGTCAGGAGGACACGGTAGCCCGCCTGGGCGGTGACGAGTTCGTGCTGCTGCTCTCCGAGGTGGGGGACGACAAGGACACCGCGGCCAGACGTGTGCGGGCGATCGCGGAGAAACTCAGCGATTCCATGTCTCTGCCGTATGCGATTCAGGGCCACGAACTCCAGATCACACCGAGTATCGGCATCGCCCTTTTCCCGATCGATGGGGAAGACTCGGACGATATATTGAAGAATGCGGATACCGCCATGTACCGGGCCAAGGAAGCCGGGCGTAACACCATTCGCTATTTCCTACCCAGCATGCAGCTTGCGGCGGAAAATCGGTTGCGCATGCAGAGCGATTTGCGGAATGCGCTGCGGCGCAATGAGCTGTTTCTTCAATTCCAACCCCAGGTAGACGCCTCCGGCGTGGTCATCGGGGCTGAAGCGCTGGTGCGCTGGCAGCACCCCGAACGCGGGATCGTCATGCCGAAGAATTTTATCCACCTGTCGGAGGAGACGGGACAGATCCTGGCCGTCGGAGAATACGTGCTGCGCTCCGCGGCCAACCAGCTCCAGGCATGGGGCGAAAGATTCGCTGAGTGCGGGATCCAGAGTCTGTCGGTCAACGTCAGCCCGTTGCAGTTCAGCCAGACCGACTTCGCTCTCTGGGTGGAACGCATACTCGCGGAAACCGGGGCCGATCCCCGATACTTGAAACTCGAGCTTACGGAAGGCGTGCTGCTGGAAAACGTGGAAGGTGCGGCACGTAAGATGGGCGACCTGAGCAAGTTGGGCGTGCGTTTCTCCATCGACGACTTCGGGACCGGGTACTCCTCGCTGGCGTATCTCAAGCGGCTACCCCTGGATGAGATCAAGATCGATCGTTCCTTTATCCGGGACATCGCCAGCGATCCCAGTGATGCCAATCTGGTGGAGACCATGATTGCCATGGCGGCGAACCTGGGCATTGATATCGTGGCCGAGGGGGTGGAGAAGGAGGAACAGCTCAACTTCCTGCGCGAGAACAACTGCCGGTATTTTCAGGGCTACTATTTCAACCGGCCGGTGCCGGCGAACGAGTTTCTTGCGCTGATCGACCGGCAAAGAAAGCCAAGGAACCGTCCAGCACAGAGTGGCCAAGGCGGGTAAGATATCCTCCACACGAAGCGGGACCGCTCAGCCCCAGTTGCGAAATACCGTCATGCACAGCCATCCAGTCGACGAATGGGAACATAGCCACGACTTCGGCGTAGACACCCGCGAGGGCGAACGGCGCACGCGGCTGGTGGTTCTGTTGACCGCAATCATGATGGTGGTCGAAATCATCGCCGGGTACCTGTTTGGCTCGATGGCGCTACTAGCGGACGGCTGGCACATGGGGACCCATGTGGCGGCGCTGGCTATTTCGCTGTTCGCCTACCAGTATGCCCGCCGCCACGCGGACAATCCGGTCTATAGTTTCGGCACCGGAAAAGTCAACGCGCTGGGCGGCTTCGCGAGCGCGGTTGCGCTGGCGGTGGTGGCCATGCTGATGGGTGCGGAATCGCTCCACCGGTTGCTGTTTCCCGAGAGCATCCAGTTCGACCAGGCCATTCTGGTGGCGAGTATCGGGCTGGTGGTCAACCTGGTCAGCGCCTGGCTGCTGCAGGGCGGGCACGGGCATCATCACGAAGACGATTCGGCACAGCATCACCATCATCACCACGACCACAATCTCAGGGCAGCCTATCTGCACGTGCTGGCAGACGCATTGACCTCATTGCTCGCCATCGTCGCCCTGGTTGCCGGCAAGTATTTCAACTGGCTATGGATGGATGCCTGCATGGGGTTGGTGGGCGCGGTTCTGATTACCCGGTGGGGCTATGGTCTGCTCCGGGAGACCAGCGGCGTGCTGCTGGACAGCGCTCCCGAAGAAGACCGGCTGAGCCGGATGCGGGATGCCATCGAGTCGGATGCGGACAACCGCGTCGTTGATCTGCACGTCTGGCGGCTCGGGCCGGGCAGCTACGGCGCCATCGTGTCCCTGGTCACGCACCGGCCGCGGGACCCGGAGCATTACAAGGCCCTGCTCGGCCAATTTGCGGAGCTGCGGCATGTCACAGTCGAAGTCAACCCGTGTCGGGCTGAGCATTGCGCTCGGTGAGTACTGCCTCGCAGGGGACGTGCTGGTGACAAACATGCCTCAAGGTCATCCGCCACCAGCCCGAACCTGCGGTCTTAATTATTTCCGCTGCGTCGACACTTGCAGAGCTTACCCATGGAGTTGAGTTCCAGCGTGCCGCCTTGAAGGGTTGAAGTGAACGCGGTGAAAGTCTCGTCGTAGCCGCTGACGATCTCACCGCAGTTATACCGCCCAGACCCTGTCTCGAGCTCAAGTTGGAACACCAGACCACAGGCCCCCGTCGCGCAACTGGGATCCCCTTCAAGGGGAACGGTGGTGATCTTATCGAAGGTTGTAAATCGGATCTTCCTATCGTCGACGCCCTTGAAATCGTGCGATGAAATGAAGGTGACCTTACCCGCGTCGAATTCGATGGCGCCCAGCGGCACCGCGACGAACTCTACCGGAATCTGTTCCCCGGTGGCGAGGACGGTAAGCGTCTCGTTGCCCACGATTACCCTGTTTTGGAGTTGTGTTCCACTGCCGGCAAGGGTGACTACGTCGCAATCCGTCTTATCGGAGTTGGCCATCGAAGTGGTAAAACCTGCGAGACACATGCAAGAAACCAGTATTGATTGAACGGTTCGCTTTCTGGTCATTCCAATTCTCCCTGTCATTCATCCAGTTGCGGAAACCTGTGCTCATCCCTACGATTTTTCATTGCATCCGAGATCGAGGTCGATAGGGCGAGGCTTCTGAGCGCAAGCTAACGCGAATCATCATTCCCTTCGTCTTCGGCGAGGTTGCGAATAGGATCAGCTGATTTCCGCTGTGCAGGCATGCACAGGCAACACGGTACGCTTGTGGTTTGGCGCAGGCAATACGAGTCTCAGCGATTACTGTGGGGGGTGATATCCCAACTGCGCGGAGATTGCGTTTCCGGCTTCGATCACGTCTTCCACCCAGGCCATTCGCCGGCGCTCGATCGGCGCGGATACGGAGAGCCCGGCCGCTACGTTGCCCGTGCCGTCGTAGAGCAGCACGCCGATGCAGCCGACATCGATCTCGGCCTCCTCGTTGTCGAGCGCATAACCCTGTCTCACCGCGGCGGTGCATTCCGCGATCAGTCCCGGCAGGGTCGAGATGGTGTTGCGCGTATAGGAGGGGAGATTGGTACGCTGGGCGTAGCCGCGGATCGCGTCTTCGCCCGCCGCTCCGAGCATGAGCTT
>JAHEIA010000147.1 GCA_024639625.1 Chromatiales bacterium | reverse complement strand
GCCCACCGGTGCGCGCGGCGCGTTCTGCCTCACGGATCCCCGCGGTCGTGTCGTGATCGGTCAAGGCGAGTACTTCTACCCCTGCCGCGCGGGCACGCCCAACCAGCTCACTCGGCCGCAGGGTGCCGTCCGAAGCAAGGGAATGGGTATGCAAATCGTAGCGCAGAGACATCCGCCCATTGTAACCGAAGCGAATAGGCCCTACCTCCTTCGGTATAGGCAAACCTAGATTCGACGAGCCGGCCGGCATGCTAGAATCCCCGCAATGAAGATCCCACCCGTGGAATTGGGCTATATCGAGGAGGCCTTCTCCGCAGCGGCCGCCGAGGTTGCGGACGCTTACGATATCGCCGATCCCGCCCAAACATCGCGCCTGGACAACACACCCGAGATGGTCGGCGATGCCATGGCGAAGCTGCTGCAGATCTTCAAGAGTTTTGAAAGCGAGAGCGAGAGTGGCAACCTTCCTGATCGCGCCGAGCCGGGAAGCCGTGTGCTGTCCCGCTCAGATCTACTCGCTCTGGGTAACTATGGCCTCAACCTGCTTGCCGAGATGTCGAAGATCGCAGGCACGGTGCGCATGGACCGCAGCAGCCGCGATTTGGAGTCGCTGTGTTTCCCGCTGGCCCTGTGGATCGTGCGCAACGGTGGAGAAATCAGCACCCTGGAACCGGTCGTCAACGCGCTGGCCCGGTTCGCGAATCGTATCGCAAAACAGGCGGAACTCGAGCAGCTGTTTCACATGGCCGCCGAGTTGGTAGAGGCAGTAACCCCGCGCATTACCGAAGATCTCGAGCGTTCCGACCCGACGCGGCCGTGGCGCCTTTTGCTGTTAAACTGGGGGATTATCGCAACGCGAAGCTATCGCCCACAACTCATGAACCAGGCCTTCCGCGCCATCATCGAGAACCTTCCGGAAGACGCGCCGGAGTTCTTCCGTGAGGGCATGGAGCAGATGGAGGCGCTTGACTACCCGGGGGAGGTTCGCCGCGTGATGACCCAATATTTCGAGATCTGGAACCTGCCTAAAACGCTACACTGATTCCTGACGACCCGGGCGCCGAGCTGATGAAATTTCTTGCCGATTTCTTTCCGATCCTGCTGTTTTTCGTTGCCTACAAGGTATGGGACATCTACACCGCGACGGCGATCGCCATCGGATCGTCGTTTCTCCAGGTAGGGTACCACTGGTGGAAACATCGAAGAGTGGAGACCATGCACCTCGTTACCCTGGCCCTGCTGGTGGTGTTCGGCGGCCTGACCATCCTGTTACAGGACCGGGTCTTCATCATGTGGAAGCCGTCAGTGGTCAACTGGTTGTTTGCTGCCGTGTTTTTCGGCAGTCGTTTCGTCGGCGACAAGACCCTGGTCGAACGGATGATGGGGCACGCCATCCGCGTTCCGCGGCCCATCTGGAGCCGAATCAACGGGCTCTGGGCCTTCTTCTTCCTCTGTATGGGGCTGCTCAACCTGTACGTGGCAAACGGTTTTTTCCAGGCCGAGGCCGCCTTGATCCAGGCGACCGGGCTGCAGGCGATCGACCTCAACCAGTGTTCCACCCTGTTCCACGGCGAACCGCTGCAGTTGTGTTTGAACGCCCAGGACCAGGAGGAGACCTGGGTCAATTTCAAATTGTTCGGCATGATGGGACTGACCATGGCATTCGTCATCGCGCAGGCCTTTTATCTGGCGCGGCATGCGCAGGAAGAGGCGACGGAGCAAACCCCGACCTAGGCTGTTTCGGGGCACGCGCAAGCGCCCCGGATACCCAGATCAAAGCGCAGCATCGATGCCTGTAGCATCTTGCCTCCTGGCGAATAGATGTTACTATCCGTGACCTTTGGCCTCATCACGGAAAGACGTGCCCATGCTGTACGCCATCATCGCGCAGGATCGAGACGGTAGCCTGGCGGCCCGCCTCGAAGCTCGGCCGCAACACCTGCGGCGGCTGCAGAAGCTGCTGGAGGAAGGTCGCCTGGTGCTGGCGGGCCCACACCCGGCGATCGACGCCGCGGATCCCGGCCCTGCAGGATTCAGCGGCAGCCTCATCGTTGCCGAGTTCAGCGACCTGGAGGCGGCGCGCGCCTGGGCCGATGCCGATCCCTACGTGGCGGCAGGGGTCTACGGAAAGGTCAGGGTAAAGCCGTTCAAGCAGGTGCTGCCCTAGGGCCTGTTACCACTATGCGGATATCCATCGACGGCGGCCATTTTTTAGCAGGACAAGGCGCACTGAGCGTGGTGTACTTGCCGTACATGAGCGAAAGTGCAACGCGGTCCTGGGGAAAAATGGCCCCGTCCCGACGGGTTGGCCCGCAAATGCGCCCATACGGCGTTGCGCATCGCTCATTTGGCGCAACCAAACTACGCTCTGCGCGCCTGGCCTGGTCTCATTTGAGGGCCAACGCTGGGCATCCGCATAGTGGTAACAGGCCCTATCGCCGCAAGCAGAAAGTCCGACCGGGGGGGAATGGCTTACTTAACGAAACTGCCTGGAAGTTTAGGGCGCTCCGGGTCGTATGAGCCGGAGCGCGAATACCTACAGTAAGTGCCATTGCGGCTGGGGTGCGAACCAATGCTGCTCCAGCGTGGTCTCAACTGGTTCACAAAAGAGAAAGACACAACGAATACAAGGAAATACTTATGCACGTATCCCGCAGATTGCTCTATCCCATCGCCGTAGGTGCCCTGGTGGCCGCCTGCACCGAAACCAACGCCACCGATCCTGCATCTAGCGCAGCCAATCCGCAGACCACCGGAAGCGAAACGGCGACCGAAAGCGCGCCAGCCCCGGTCATGGCGGACAACTCCCTGGTATCGATCAACGGCCAAGACATCACTCGCGAGGCGTTCTCCCTGTACTTGCAAGAACGCCTGCAGCTGCAACAGGGCGCCCAGGTCCCACCGCAACAGCAGTCCGCGGCACTCAACGAGATGATCAACACCTACCTTCTCGCCCAAGCGGCCGAGAAGGACGGTCTGACGCGGCGCGCCGACGTTACCGGCGCGCTCTCCCTGCAGCGCAATCAGCTGCTGGCCCGGGTCGGAATGGCCAACTTTCTAGACAAGTTCCAGCCGGATGAGGCCGAGGTCGAGAAACTTTATCAGGAGCGTTTGGCCACGGAATCCGGAACTGAATACAAGGCGCGGCACATCCTGCTGGAGCAGGAAGAGGACGCCAAGAAAGTGATCGTTGAATTGGATGCGGGCGGCGACTTTATCGAATTGGCGAAAGAGCGTTCGACCGGACCTTCCGGACCGAACGGAGGAGACCTGGGTTGGTTCTCACCGAACCAGATGGTGCCTCCCTTCTCCGAAGCGACGGCGGCGATGGAAAAAGGCAGTTACAGCAAACAGCCGGTGAAGACCCAATTCGGCTGGCACGTCATCCTTCTGGAAGACGTCCGCGAGTCCACCCCGGCCACGCTGGAGGAAATGAAGCCCAAGCTGGAGAACGAACTGAAGCAGAAGGCGCTGCGCGACTACATGGCCAAGCTGCAGCAACAGGCCGACATCCGCGTCAACGAAAGCAACCTGAGCAGGACCGCCCCCGGCGACGCTCCGGGCGCACAGCCGAGTGCTCCGGCCGGCGAAGCCAGTCCGGCCGCCGAATAGGCAGCCGGTTGCACTTGGCCCGGCCGCGGGGCGCCGCGGCCGGGCCCGCTATTCCGCTTCGTCGGTCTTGGTTTTTCCTACCCTGGAGATCGGCACTACGGTGGCCGATGTCGGCTCATCGGCGTAATAGGGCCGTTCCACCGCCTTACCCTGCTCGTCCGCAAGTTCCCGCTCGCGGGCGGATATCAGGCCCAGGCACTCACGCACATCCTGTATGGTCCTCTCGGACAGAGGATGACGCATCCCCGGAGGGGGTGTCGTATCTTTGATGATCGCCGCTAATACCTTGCGCATGACGACGAGAACCTGCTGCTCTTTGTTCAATGATGCCATCTTGTCTCCGTTTATCCCGGGCCGCCCCAAGGTAGGTCAATCCGTCGCGGAACCCGCCAACAATTCGTTCAGCCCTGCCTCGTCGAGCACAGGGACCCGCAACGCGTGGGCGTCTCCCAGTTTCGAGCCCGCATCCGCACCCGCCACCAGGTAGCTGGTCTTACGCGAAACACTGCCGGTAACCTTGGCGCCCAGCGATTCCAGTCGTTGCTTGATCTCTCCCCGCGGCCGGCTCAGCGTACCGGTCAGTACAAAGGTCCGTCCGGCCAACGGCATCCCCTCGTCGCCCACGCGCTCTGTGACTTCCCAGTGGATCCCGGCCTGCAGCAGATGCTCGATCACCTGCAGATTATGCGGCTGCCGGAAGAAGGCCACAACTTGCGCAGCCACCACCGGGCCCACGTCCGGCACCTGTTGCAGCTCCTCCACAGCGGCCGCCCGCAGCGGCTCCAGGTCGCCGAAGTGGTGCGCCAACGCTTGGGCCGTCGCCTCACCCACCTCACGGATACCGAGGGCGTAGAGGAACCGGGACAGGGTCGCCTGCTTGCTTTCTTCCAGCGCCTGGATCAGATTGCGCGCCGATTTCTCGCCCATGCGCTCGAGGCCGGATAGGGTCGCTGCGTCGAGCCAATATAGATCTGCCGGGGAGGCCACCAATTGCTGGTCGACCAATTGCTCGATCAGCTTGTCTCCCAGGCCCTCGATGTCCATGGCACGGCGCGAGGCAAAATGCTTGATCGCCTGTTTGCGCTGCGCTGGGCAGAACAATCCTGCGCTGCAGCGGGAAACCGCCTCTCCGGGCACCCGCACCACCTCCGACCCGCATTCCGGACAATACCGCGGCATCCGAAAGGGAGCCGCTTCGGCAGGCCGGCGTTCCATCACCACACCCAGCACCTGGGGGATCACGTCCCCCGCCCTGCGCACGATCACCGTATCCCCGATGCGCAGATCCTTGCGCTGGATCTCGTCTTCGTTGTGCAACGTTGCGTTGGTCACCGTCACCCCCGCGACCGTCACCGGCTCCAGGCGCGCGACTGGCGTCAGCGCCCCGGTGCGCCCCACCTGAACGTCGATGGCAAGCAGCCGCGTGAGCTCTTCCAGCGCCGGAAATTTATAGGCGATCGCCCAGCGGGGGGCGCGCGCGACGGAACCGAGATCCTGCTGCTGGTCCAAACGATCGACCTTAAACACCACGCCGTCGATCTCGTAGTCGAAGCCCTCCCGGCGTTCCCCGATCGCGTGGTAGTAGCGAAGGCAGCCCTCCAACCCGCGCACCCGTTGCAACTCAGGGGAGATCGGCAGCCCCCAGTCCGTTAGTCGGCGCATGACCGCATCATGGGTCGTTCCCGGGAGTTCGCCTTCCACCAGGCCGATCCCATAACAGAAGACCGCGAGCGGGCGCTGCGCGGTAACCTTCGGGTCAAGCTGGCGCAGGGAACCGGCAGCCGCATTGCGTGGATTGGCGAAACCTTTTTCTCCCCGACTCCGCGCCCGCTCGTTGAGCGCCTCGAATCCCGCCTTCGGCATGTAGACCTCGCCGCGCACCTCGAGCAACGGGGGGTAATCCTCGCCGATCAGGCGCAAGGGGACTGTGGCAATGGTACGCACCCCGGCGGTGACATCTTCGCCCCGGCGCCCGTCGCCGCGGGTAGCCCCGCGCACCAGAACCCCTTCCTCATAACGTAGACTCACAGCGAGCCCATCCAGTTTCGGCTCCGCCGCGTACCAGACCTCCTGCACCCGGAGCCGCTCGCGCACGCGGCGATCGAAATCCGCCAGCTCGCCCTCGTCGAAGGCGTTGTCTAGCGACAGCATGGGGAGCGCATGCTCGACTTCGGAAAATACCGCAAGCGGCTCCGCGCCGACCCGCTGGGTGGGCGAATCAAGCGTCACCAGCTCTGGGTATTGCCGTTCCAGATCCTGCAGCTCGCGCAACAGGCGATCATACTCCGCATCCGGGATCTGCGGTTCGTCGAGGACGTAATATTGCCGGTTGTGGTATAGGATCTCAGCGCGCAAGGTGGCTATACGCGCCAGGGTTTCGGCCGGCGCCGTCATCGCGCCTTTTGCAGCAACTGAATCTTGCGCCGGTGCTCGAGGATCTCCTCACGCAGGTGCTCGATGGTCTGTTTGGTCAGGGCGCTGTGCGTCTCGTCCTGCAATTCACCATCCAGCAGCGCCGCGACGCGCTCGGCCGTGAAGAGCATATCGGAAAAGATCGCGATCCCATCCTGGGGACCCGGCAACACGGCGAACAAGGTCAATCCAGGGCACGAGAACGCAGCCATCTCATCTACGGGGAAGACCCCGGGTTCCACCATGCTGGCCATGCTGAACAGAGCGCGCCCCGAACTCCTGCCGTGGGGGTAGCGATGGAAGATATTCATCTCGCCGAGTTTAAGCTCGGCGTCATAGGCCGCCCGCAGGATATCGTTGCCCTCGAAAAAGGCGCCACGCGCGATGATGTTGATCTGGATGATCTTGCTCGGCACCTGCTCGGCCGACGTATTCGCCGGGACGACGACATCCGGACCGAGTGACTCGAAGAAGTCGATCTGCCCAGGAACTGCCTGCAAGGGATCTTCCCCTTCGCTTGCGCTGTCTTCCTCCGGTGCACCTCTGGCAGCCCGTTCGGCTACCAGGATCTCATCGAGTTCGCCCAACTCTTGGTTGATGTCGACCGCAGCGTCCGTGCCCGCGGACCAGTCGGTTCCTTCTTCGAGGCCTGACGACCGCTCGCGAGCGCGTCGGATCTCGTCCGCTTGGCCGCGCGTCCGCTTGCGACGATCCCAGAAATAGATGCCGAGCACCAGAGCGACACCAGCGATGAAGAGGATCAGGCGGAGCGAATCGGCATCCATTCTCAAGCGATCTCAGCGTCGTTTGGCACGAGTGGGGTTCCTGCCGAATTCAAGCAGCCTGCCGCCCGGCAAGCAGCACCATAACCCGCCAAGGCAGGCTGGCGCGCGCTGCGAGAGCAGATGCGACGCCGCGGGTCGATCCTCCGCTGCGCGCGAACCCCTATTGCTCGTTGTTGTTCTAACATGACCAAACTTCTTTCCTCCGGTCTGGCAGGGTTATTTCCGGGGAACAAGCAACGGACCAAGGTCGGGTTACCCAGGTCCTAAACGGCTGCGAGCTGCGCAGCCTCTTCCACATCCACCGAAACCAGGCGCGACACCCCTGGTTCATGCATGGTAACGCCGGTGAGCTGATTCGCGATCTCCATCGTCACCTTATTGTGGGTGATGAAGATGAACTGCACTTTTTTCGACATCGACCTCACCAGATCGCAGTAGCGGCCCACGTTTGCATCATCCAGCGGCGCATCCACCTCGTCCAGCATGCAGAACGGAGCGGGGTTGAGTTGAAAGATCGCAAACACCAGTGCGACTGCGGTCAGGGCCTTCTCGCCGCCCGACAACATATGAATATTGCTGTTGCGTTTACCGGGTGGTCGCGCCATGACCGCCACACCGGTATCCAAGAGATCTTCGCCGGTCAGCTCGAGGTAG
>JAHEIA010000146.1 GCA_024639625.1 Chromatiales bacterium | reverse complement strand
CCGACGGCCCTTGCTGATTTGGGAAACCGAGTCAAAACACGAAGCTCTTAGCGAAAGCCTTCCGCTTTCACGAAAACGGGACCCAAGCCCCTCTGCTTATCCTGAGACCCAGTGATCTTCGTCCCTGAGCGCCTGCTCCGTCGCACGAATACCCAAGCGGCGGCCGCCGCAACCAGCAGCATCAGGATGGACAGATTGCCTGACGTCAACGCCGGGATGGCACTCACAGAGGCGCTTCGAGAAGGTTGGGCCACCACCCGAAACGACGTATCGAAGCACTCGTTGCCTTGGGCCACAGCGATCGAAACTACCGGGAAATCCCCTCCCCCGGCAACGAGCCCGCTGTCGTATTGCCGTTCGATCCCGTTTACAAACAGGTCCAGTTGCAGCTGCTGCGTCAAGGCAACCTCGCCGCCGATCCTGTAGCTCCCGATTCCGCTGATCTGGTACAGCGGTTCGCCCCCGTCGGATACGACCCAACCGATGCTCTCGACCTGAAAGTAATCGAACAAGGGATCGGTATGGGTTGGCAGCATCGCGAAGCTTCCGGAAACTTCCTCGAAGCGCCGTATCGGGCAGAGGCAGGGCGGCACACAGCCCTCGGAATAACTGCTTTCCGGGCCCAATTCATACACCATCCGAACCGTCGCCGGCGCGTCCCCAAGCGTCATCCACGAGAGCAGGAGACTCAGGCCCAAAACATTTCCGGCTTCTTGGATCATATGGGCGATTCCGCCTGCTCCAGACCCTCCGCCGACGACCGGTCGCGCTGCAGTTCTGGCCTGCCCACCGTTCCGCCTCCCGCCCTTGGTTGGGATATGGTTTCGCAGCACGAAACCCAGTAAAAGATTCTACACGCAAGATCATCCACGCGACCGCGGTATCGGCGTGCATACCGATCCATAGATCTGTGTATACTCGCTCAGGCAGGCAATGAGCGGGTGGGTCGCACTCGGTATCTCTGCCAAAGACTAATCTATGCAGGTCCCCCATTATCCGCCAGTAAACTGCCATCGGCGTGGTTCGAATGAACAAGTGTAAGGGTACCTCGCTGCGGGGGGTCCGCCTCTTTTCCGGGCTATCCGCGCAGGAGCTGGATGCCATTGCGGACCGCGGGGCACTGCGTACGCTGCGGGGCGGCAATGTGTTCATCCAGGAGGGCGAGGAGTCCTCGACGCTCTATCTGATCCTTTCCGGCAAGGTGCAGGTCTACACCATCGACTCCGCGGGCGGGGAGGAGATGCTGCGTCTGCTCGATCCCGGCGAGCATCTGGGAGAACTGGCGCTGTTGGGTGATTCGACGCGAACGGCGTGCGCCAAGACCGTCGAGAACTCGAGGTTTCTGGTGCTCTCCCGGCGCGCATTCATGGAGTGTCTGAGAGACAACCCGCAGATCGCCTGCAATCTCGACGAGGCGCGGCTCGTCAGGCTGATGGAATCGGATCTCGGCGGGGCCGCGGCGGAGCGATACCGGGCCTGGTCGACTTTCCGCCGCAGTGGATTGCCTCTGATCCTGCTGATCGGCGGCTGTACCGGCACCGGAAAGAGCACTGTGGCTGCGGAGCTATCGTTGCGCCTGGATATCGGGCGCACCCAGTCAACCGATATCCTGCGTGAGGTCGTGCGGCTCTTCGTGCCTGAAGAGACTGCCCCGCAGCTCCATGCCTCGACCTATGCGGCCTGGCGGGCTCAACCCGGCGCAACGGGCACAAAATCACTCGCAAGCGCGCCCCTGTGGGATGGATTTCGCGCCCAGGCCGAGAGTCTGGCAGCGGCAATCGATGGCGTGGTGGAGCGCTCGGTCAAGGAAAGGGCCTCGACCATCATCGAAGGCATCCACGTTCATCCGGCCTTCTGCGAGCACCTGGCGCATCACGATGCCGTGATCGTCCCCATCCTGCTCACCATCCCGAGCCGCGACGAGTTGAAGAAGCATTTCGCCCGGCGCGGGCAAAAAGCGCCGTCCCGCGGCGCCGCGGGCTACCTCGAGAACTTCGAGTCCATCTGGCAGCTACAGGCCCATCTCATGGAGGAGGCTGCGTGTTACGGGGTGCCCATGATCCCCAATATTCAGGTGGAGGAAACCGTGCTCCGGGTGATGGAGGTCATCACCGACACCCTGGTGGCCCGGCTCACTCCCGGATTTGGCGCTTGAACCCGTACCGAGTGTTTCGGGCGAAGCTTCGAGAGTACCCGAATGGATACGTTTTTGCGGATAGGATCTTCCTCGCGGTTCCGCTTATCGGAAAACGAACCCCTCATACCAAGCGGTTAGTCGCGCGAAACCCTGAGAGTTCCTGTTTACAGGCTCTTTACAAAATCTCTGATGCCGTTGAGTAGCATCTGGGTCGCGAGTATCACTAGGATCATGCCCATGAGCCGCTCCAGTGCGCGAGATCCCCGTTTGCCAAATACAGCCAATAGCTTCGGCGAGCCCACAAGCAATACTGTGGCCCCCAACCAGGCCATGAACAAGGCTACCGCCCAATCGATGACTTGCCCCGGATGCTTTGAACTCAGCAGCAACAACACGGCGATTGTGGAAGGTCCCGCAATCAGAGGCACCGCCAACGGAACGATAAACGGGTCTTCGGTATCCGCTCCATCTCCGCCGTCCGCTCTGCCAGGAAATATCATTCGAAGTGAGATGATAAAAAGCAGAACTCCGCCGGCGATGTTCAGGGAAGATTCCGTTAGACCCAAGAATGCGAGCACGAAATTCCCAGCGAATAGAAATCCCAACAGGATAACCAGCGCGATCAGAAGTTCTCGCGCAACCACCTTGATCCGGGTGCCTGGATCCAACCTGGAAAGCACGGCGTTGAACACCGGCACGTTGCCCAGCGGGTCCATTACCAGAAACAGCGTCAACGCAGCCGAAGCAATATCACTGTAGTTCAACGTGTTTGCTCATTGATAGCGGATCCCGCACCCATATGGGCCGGGGTCGAATCTATTGCCGGTTGCATGGTCAACGATTTCGATCGGGCGCTATCCTCGAAATAGCCGGAACCAAGCCTCGATTGCCGTTACCTCGAAAAAAGATTCGCAAGAACATTGTAGATCCAGGCGAATATGGCGCCGCCGATCGCCCCATCGACCAACCCGTAGAGCGCTCCTGTTACAACGGAGCCAACGCCGGAGCCGGGGTGATAGCCGGGGTAAATCGATGCGGCTAGTTCGAGAAAAGCGAGACCGTAACCTGGCCAGATCAAGTTAGCCGCGCCAACAACAAGAAGGGATCCGCCCCAAAAAAGCCCAACCGTTAAAGCAAGTGCAGTAACGTGAAATCGCACTTTCGTCCTCCTCTATTCGCTTCTGATATTCGACCATTCGCCGAGGCTTATCGCTACTTAGCGCTTCGTCCGGCGATACTTTTCCATCCGCATCTAGGGTCACGGTGGTATTGTCCAGACTTCTTCGATTCCGGATGCAGAAAGCGTACTACGGAAAGTTTACTCTGACTCCAGATACTTGCCACGATATTTGCCACGCAAGCAGCGAAACGGGGCATCTACGATTGGCTGCCAGGTCTTTTGCCTACGGGCAGTCGAAGGACAGCCCACAAGATACCAACCGGGTGGAGGCTGCCATCGCGCTGCTAATCGGCGGCGTGAACCTTTCGCCCGCCGAGCGAGATCCTACCTCGCCGACGAGATTGCCCGCGCGATTCGCCGGGCGGCTCCCGCCGGCACCAAGGCCGACTCGCCAAGAGAAGCGCGGCTCGCACCGCGGTAGCGGATGAGACTTGACGAAACAGGTGATGGGCGTTCAACTTACGAGACTAGACCGGATTGCGTCCTCACGCCCGGGGCCCTCGCAATCCCTAACCGAAAAGGGAAACCAGGCACTATGCATCAGCGATATCATCCTGGTAGACTCTTGCCGCGTTCACCGAGCCCGAACAATCTCCCGCGCCTACTCGGACTGAGTTTGCTACTTGCACTAGCCTTTGTCGCTTCGTCTTGCACACCTTCACAGCCGGTGGAGGAGACGGACTACAGCGCCAAGATCCTTGGTCATTGGCTGGGTACCGCGGGTGACTATAAAGAATCGATTCGTTTCCGTCCGGACGGCAGTTTCGAGGCGCAGTTGCGCCCCTTGGGGTTCATCAGCAATACGCTTTCCCAGGGCGTCACGGGAACGATTCGCGGAGCATGGACCATCAGCGGCAAGACCGTCACGCTGAAGATTACCAGCGCGGAGGATGAGCGCGTGACGAACAGCACCACTTCGAGCACGATTCTGGCATTCACCACGAATGAACTGGAGGTGAAGAGCGACCGCGGCGAAACCTCGAACTTTTTGCGGGCGAGTTCACCCTAACGGAAGAATCGAAGCAAGATTACAGGGCGCGCCCCCACCGCTGTCCCAGACAAGGGAAATCATCCGATTCCGCAGGTATTTCAGGTCCAACGGGTTCGCTACGGAATGCCCAACCGTCCTGATTTAAACAAGGTGGGCTCGTTTCCCTTGCAGGCGTATGCCTCTGCCGCTTGCCTTGGAACATTTCGGCCAGGTGACATGAGTTCCTAACGATAGGCTGCTCGTTCATTGTTCGGGATGTCATTCCACCAACAGGTACCAGCTGTATGCGACGAGGATCGCTGGTATTGCACTGTAGATCGTGGCCACAACTGCCGCTTTTGGGGCCACGGCTATCGCGGGGAACAAGGCATCCCCGTCGTTTGCAATAGCATTGCCGAGCTGGGCAGACAAGGGAACGGCGCCGGAGACATAGAGCGAGGTAACCAGGATCTGCGGACCGCATCCAGGGATCAGACCAATGACGACAGCCATGGCGGGAACCAATGGCGCCCATACCGCGAATGCAGCCCCGAGATCCAACCCAAAGGCAACGACCGCGAGTTCATAACCGACGAAGGCAAATACAACCCAGGTCGTGATGAAGTTGGTGTCGTCGATCACGCGCCGTACGACGGATTCCTTTTGCATATCGCAGGCATTTCCGCTGTTGCAGGATCGGCTGTCTTGCGCATCATCGCTGCCGATCCACATGCCCAAAGCCAGTACTGCGCCTGCCGCGCCGAGCCAGTAGCCGGGTTGTCCCGAAATCACCGGACTGACGAGCGCATCGAAATCCACCTGGAAGGCTGCCAACACCCCAACGACAACACCAGGGATCATCAAGCCCACCCAGAATTTTTCTACCGCGGACCAGCCGCGCGTAGACCTGTGCTGAGTCCTGGATTCGATTGTGGAAGTAACCCTTTGTCCGGGGCGAAGAAAGGCTGGCCCATGGATGGCATCGACGAGGTAGCCGCTCACCGTACCCACAACCACGCCCATTCCAAGCACACCAAGCCCAGTCAAAGGCTCGCTGGCCAGGAGCAGGAACATGGCGTCACCCACGGTTGCCGTTAGGGTAGCGACGACACCGCCAAAGCTGAGATATCCACGGATGTACTGGGTCATGGCCACAATAGCGCCGCCACAGCCAGGAAAGGCACCAAGCAAAGCACCCGCTGGGACCTGCCAGTGTTGATAGCGCATTAGCCATTCACCGAGATCGGTCTTGAATCCTCTTTCGGCCGCGTAGACCAACGCAAGCGTACCTGCGACGAATACGGATACCGCCAGGTAGGCTTCACTGAGTGCATCGAAGGCACTCGACCACCCGCCCGGAACAACCGAAATGACTGCGGCCAGAGCGGCCAAGGGTGCAAGCCTACGCAGTAACCGGGCATGGCTCGCCCTTCCCTCTATGCCGATCTGGCGGATGTTTTGTACCAGTACTGTCATGCCCGCCTCCACTAAGCCTTTACAGCACTCTAGATCCTGGTTATTAATAGTGGAAATCGTTTATTTATATTTAATAAATAGGCATCAACGATGAGCGCAAGACGTGAACCTGCGTGACTTGAAGTACGTCATCGCGGTGGCTGAAACCCGCCACTTTGGTAAAGCGGCTGAACGCTGTTTTGTAAGCCAGCCGACTCTCAGTGGCCAGATCAAGAAGCTGGAAGAGGAGCTTGGCGTGACCATCTTCGAACGCACCAAGCGTTCGGTCGAACTGACGCCCATTGGTGGAGAGATCGTCGATCACGCCCGAAAAATGATGGAGCAGGCGGACGCCATGGAACAGTTGGCCAGGGCCCATCTTGATCCACTGTCTGGACCGCTGCGTGTCGGCGCTATCCCGACGCTAAGTCCCTACCTGGTTCCCCTGATGATCGCTCCGCTAAAGAAGCGCTATCCCCAGCTCAAATTGATACTCAGCGAGGAGGTCACAGAGACATTGCTGCAACGTCTACGCAATCATGAGATCGACGCCGCCCTCATCGCTACGCCGGTCCGCGAGCCGGATCTTACGACCATCCCCCTGTTTGACGAACCCTTCTGGCTTGCACATCCGCGAGACCATCCTCTCTACACCAAAGACGAGATCACCCAAGACGACCTGGACCAGTTGGATCTCCTGCTACTGTCGGACGGGCACTGTCTCGCGCAACAGGTGATGGATGCCTGTGGGTTGGCCGACCGGCCTCAGCAGGGTGAGATGGGTGATCTCAAGGCCGCCAGCCTGGAAACCCTGCTACAACTCGTCGGCGCAGGGTTTGGCTGCACCTTGGTGCCGGCACTGGCAATTCGGGGCTCATGGATGACCGACACTGGTGTCATTGCCCGCAAGCTGGACCTGCCCGATACGTACCGTCGAATTTCGCTTGCGTTTCGACACAGTTTTCCCCGCCGCCGCGCCCTGGAGGCCTTTGCAGATGTCATACAGGACAACTTGCCGAATACCGTAAGGCCCATCCAAAGATTTCGATACGAAGAGTAATCGGAATAATCAATCAAGCCGATATCAATAAACGATTTTGCTAACTCGTGATCTCCCGATAGAGTAAGAGCAAGTCAGCAAACGAAAGGAAAGCAAGTATCCAGACTCCCGGCCGCCGCATCAGTTGCTCATATCTTCAGCCGTAGCGCCGGCCCCTAACTGGCATTACCAAGATCGACAGGACGGGGCCACGATCACCCGCAGCGAAACGATCACTGAAAGGCACGATACGGACAATATCCATAATTTGACATCGAGAAGGAAATGTTCACATGAAAGCATTGCTCATCAATCCAAATACGCAGTCCATAGAAGAAATCGACATAACAGGACCTGATGACATCGTGCAACTGATCGGATATGACACCATCACATCCGACGAGATCGGCCCGCAGGGCGATCGTCTGTATTTCGATGAGGAATGTTTTCTGCGGGGCACGAGCGGCCGCTTTCAGATCGATACAGTGATCCCTGTTTCAGGTATCGGTGTAATCGTGGGTTCTGCTGATGAGGGGGCAACACTGCGCGATGTTGTCTCAGATACCGAGAGTGTGCGCGGGCGTTTGAAGTATCTGTGATCTTGAAACCGACATCAGTGGCTCGACCAGGATTTCGCGCGATAATCGGCGACCTACCAAATTTTCTACCGCGCAAGAAAAACCTGCTG
>JAHEIA010000574.1 GCA_024639625.1 Chromatiales bacterium | reverse complement strand
CCGCGGTCTGCGCGGCTACCGCGCAGAGCAGGGCGCCCCGGCGCATAGCAGCGGATCAAACATGGAGTTGGTCAACGCCACACGATCAGCCACCGACAAGTAGCGGTTCCTGCGCCGGATTACCCTGTCAACAATTGTAAAATGGGCGTCAACTTTTCACATCCCGGCCTTCCTAACCGGGCGAAAATCGTTCAGGCTGGTGATCGGTCTCCAGATACCAGGATGGGGAAGCGAACAATGAAAAACAAAAGCGCCGCGCGGCTACCAGCCCTGCACAGGCCGCACCCAAGCCGCACGACCGCATAGAGCCGAGCAACGCCCAGTCATGTATTCCGAGCCTGCCGGCGAAAGCATCGACTTTCTGCTCTTGCGCGACCGCTACATTCGCACGATTCCAGAGAAGCTGCGTTCGGTCTCCGGGTCGTGGAATCATGCTTTCGAGAGCGGCTGGAAGCCGGAGCCGCTACAGCGCATGCGAATCATTGTGCATCGTCTCGCCGGCTCCGGGGCGAGCTACGGATTCAGCGAACTCTCCTCGGCGGCTAAGGAATTGGAGGAGATCTTGGTGGATCTGGGCTCCAGCGCCAATCCCGAGCGCATGCAAGTCCGCGCAGAGGTCGCCTATAACCGCCTGGTCACCTGCCTGAGCCAAACCCAGAATCACCTCTGTGATTCGAACTTCGAGAGCAGCCTGTTGCATCGCGCGCAGAAGAGCCGCAACGCGCCGATTTTCGTGGTGGAAGACGACCGGGAACAGGCGAATTTTCTGCGCACCCAGCTCGCGCAGCGGGGACACGAGGTCCGGGTGTTCCACTCGGTGAAGGGGGTTGTGCAACAGGCGGCAAAGGAAAGGCCCGGCATCGTACTGGTAGATATTATTTTTCCCGAGGACTTTTCCGCCGGCCTCGGGCTCGCCGAGGCATTGGGAGAACTGGGCCCTCCGCACCCTGAGATCGTCTTACTGTCCGCCCGCTCAGATCTCACGGCACGGCGGAGTTCGGTACGCCTGAAAGTAGCCGCTTATCTGGAAAAACCGGTCAGCCTGCCGATCCTCTTCCAGATTATCGACCGCTTGTTTTTCGCCGAATACGAGCCTCCGCCGGGGGTCCTGTTCTTTACCGACGACGAAGACTCCGGGGATGTGTGGAGCAAGGTGCTGCTTCAGAGCGGCATGCGGACCTGCACCGTCAACACTCCCCAGGAGTTACCCCATCAACTAGTGCACTTTCACCCCGACCTAGTGGTTCTCGACTTCGCGGCGAGTGATGCCTCCAACATGGACCTGATCGGCGTGGTCCGGCAAAGCTGTTATTACGCCCATGTACCGATCATCGTGCTGGCGAACGACGTAGCCTGCGAGATGCGCATCCAGGCCTTGGAATGGGGAGCGGACGACTACTTGTGCAAACCGATCCCACCCGATCTGGCGGTCGCCCATGCCCAGAACCGCATCCGCCGCTACCGCGAAATTGCTCGCTCCATCGATTACGATCATCTCACCGGCGTGTATAACCGTCCGGCATTCCTCAAACGGGTCGGCGAATCGATCGCCCGCTCCCAACGGCTGGGCACCCCCGCGTCACTGGCGCTGATCGACGTAGACAACTTCAAGCAGGTCAATGACCAAAACGGCCACCTGATCGGCGATGCCGTGCTGCGGGAGACTTCGAGGAGACTGAGCTGCCGCCTGCGCCGTAGCGATCTCATTGGCCGCTACAGCGGAGACGAATTTGTGCTATTCCTTCCGGAGACCTCGGCCGCGGCCGGGGCGGAGCTTTTGGATCAGATTCGTTCCGGATTCGCGCAGGACCCCTTCGTGATCGCCGGCGTATCGCTGCCGGTGACGGTGAGCATCGGGATTGCGCAGTTGCCACACCAGCCGAGCTACGCCACCGACAACCTGCAGCTGCTCACGGAAGAACTGCTCGATGCATCCGACCATGCCCTCTATCAGGCAAAGCGGGCGGGGCGCAATCGCCTTTCGGTACACGAACTCGAGCCGCACTAATCCGGCTGGGTCCCCACACCGCTTTCCTCGGCGAGCTGTTCCAAACGGTAACCATGCAGGTAGATCGCCTTCAGTTTCCACCCGTTCTCGGGAAGCAGTTGCAGCTTCTTGCGTAATCGGCTGACGTGGGTGTCGACACTTCGCGTGGCAATGCCGGGCACAGTACCCCACACCGTCTCGAGCAGGTGATCGCGGGACAAGACGCGTCCGATGTTGGAGAACAACTTGACGGCAAGACGGAACTCGCGCTCGGTCAACGCGATCGGTTCCCCGTTCCTGGCGGCTACCGATTCGTCCAAATCGAAGCGGAACTC
>JAHEIA010000145.1 GCA_024639625.1 Chromatiales bacterium | reverse complement strand
CCGCGCATGAAACGGATCCGTCTTACTGCACTGGGTTTCGGCCTGGCGCTTACCGGCCTGATGTTCGTTCCGCTGTTGAATTTCCTCGCTATGCCTGCGGCAGTCGCCGGCGCCACCGCTCTGGTGCAGCGTGAGCTGACGCCCGTATCGGCCGCCGACGACGCATGACAGTCCAAACACTCGGCCGCAGCGGATCCCCAGCGCAGCGGGGCAACCTGCGATACGCATTCTGTGCGCCACTCCACTGTGCCGCTCCAGCAGCGCACTATAATGCGGACAGGGACCGCGGACGAGGCTGATGATGAGGAAAATTAAAGGATTCCGGCTGAGCCTGATTCTGCTCTTCTGCTGGGTCTCCCAGGGGCAGGCGGCGCAGGCAAGCCAGATCACGCTGAGAGACGGTAGCAGCATCAGCGGCGAGATCCTTTCGTTCGACGGCACTCGATATCTGGTACGCAGCGGCAGCCTGGGAACCGTTTCCATCGACTCGCATCAGGTCGAGCAGATCCGTTCGTCGCCCGAGACCGGCAACCGTCCACCTGGCGCGTTGCTTCCGCAGGATCGAATCCTGTCGCTGCAGCAGCAACTGGTAGGCGACCCGCAGACGATGACGTTGGTTCAGTCACTGCAGGACGACCCACAGATGCAGCGGATTCTAAGCGACCCCAGGCTCCTTCAGGCCATTCTGGCTGGAGACATACAGGTACTTAGGGATTCGCCCGAACTGCAAGGGCTGATGAACCACCCCGCGGTGAAGAAGATCCAGGAACGGGCTGCGCGTTACTAAGCGCAACATCTGTGGGGCTCTGCATGTGGGGCTTCGTCAGGGCCCGGCTTGTTGTTCCGCCCGACGGTACCTTTCCAGCACCGCTCCGTCCTCCGAACGAACCGTGAGTTCGTTACCTCGGGCGACCAGGAGCGCGTTCACGGTCTCTGGCGGCGAGGCGGAACGGAGCACCTCGAAGACGGCGTTCCCATCCGGCTGCAGCACGAATCTACCCTGCACTTCCATGCCTTGATTGTCGACCGCACGGAAGCTCCCGTCCGGGCGCAGATCCAGGGTTGCCTGCTTCCCCACTTGGCGCCAACTGCCGATCGCCTCAGGCGGAGAATCGCAACCGCCAAGCAGCACCGGAGCTAGCAATCCGGCGACCAAGATCCGCCCCAACCCGCCTCGCACGCCGCTTGCGGCAGGGCGCCTGGACGCCGGCAGCTGGAGCGACAGGGATAGATCGGTGACCGGTTGCAGCGTCCGAGGGCGCGCAGGATGCGACATCCGCTGCCGTCTCCCTCTATGCGATTCCCACCGCCGCGTGGAGCTGTCGCACCACATCCCGATCGAGGCCGGTACGCTGGGCCAATTGCGCCAGATATTCGCGTTCGGCCGCGGTATCGACCGCAACGGCAAACAAGGAGGCAGCATAGACCTGCGCCGCCACCGATTGGTTCGGTATGGCTGCGACCAGGCCATCGAGATCCAGCGGACGGCTCAGCTCCTGGAGCAACATCCGCTGCTCGTCAGCCCCCACTCCCGCCCCTTGCAGCCGGCCGGCAATCTTCTGCATCTCCGCGTTGTCGATCTGGCCGTCGGACTTGGCCGCATTGATCATCCCTTTGAGCACCAGATTCGCGGTAGCCTCCAATTCCTTCTCTTCTCGCTCGTCTGCGGGTGCGCGCATACCCAGCGGCATCTGCGCCGAATTCAGTCTCATGTCCCCGCCGTCGGGTTCACGCCGCGCGTTTTTGAACGCCTGAAAGGCAAGCCCCGCCAGCACCGCCATGGCGCCGCCGCCCATTGCTCCCTTCAGCGAGTCGCCACCACCGCCTAAGAGCGACCCCACCAGCGCCCCCAGACCACCGGTCGCCAACGGATTGCTGCCGATGGAGGACTGCCCGCCGCCCATCATGTCTTTTGCCGCATCGGCGAGTCCACCGAGCAGGCCTCCGCCGCCGGACCCGGAGCGGCCGAGCATTTGCTCCAGCATGCCCCCCGCCTTGCCCAGGCCCGACTCGCCGAGGGCATTCCCCAGACGCTCCGACCCGGATGAAGAAAATGCACCCTGCATCATCGAACCCAGCAAATCGCCAATACCGGCCATCCTAACCCTCCCATGCCTATACATTGAGTAGAGAGCGGAACGCCCCATTCCCGGGGTTCCGCTTGACCCCGCTGCGACAACCGGTCTCGTGCGATCCGACCGCGGTTCCGCAGCAGGGGAGATCCGTCGAGATCATTCTGCCGACTGGGGTGTCTGTTGCATCATTTCCTGCATCATGGCCGCAAAATCGACAACCCGGTAATCGTCGGGGAAGGAAAAACCACCCGGCGGGCCCTCGACACCCAGTTCGATACGCCGCACGAGATAGTCCTCCTGGCCTCCGGCGTCGAGGGTACGCAAAGGAAGTCCTATCTTTCGGTAATCGAGTGCGTGCTCCGCGGAATCGCAGGGATCGTCCTGACCCGTAGGCGTACCGGCCATCATGGCAGAAGAAAACTCGTCGACCAACGCGACCAGATCGCCCATGTCAGTATCCTCCATCGCTTGCACGGAGGCGAAAACTTCTTGGCATTTCGTCCCCTCGGCGCTCACCACATAGCGTTCGGTCGCATAGCCGGCGATAGCCGGCCCCTGGCCCGCGTGCGACACGACGATCTTACCAGGACTCCGCTCGCCGGTCCCGGCGGACAAGCGCTGCAGGCTTCCGCTCATGTCCATGACCTGGCGCTCCGGAGGGCTCACCACGAACATGGTTCTTCGCTTGGCGTCCAGTATGGAGTAGCCACTACTCGACTGATCGTCGATGCGCATCACAGCGTCGGCGACCCACAACTGAAGGATGCCTGCCTCCGGCTCTTGGGTCTCGATCAAGGTTGCCGCCCGCACAGGAGAATGGGCCGCGAGCCCAAGGGCAAAACAAGCAAACAGTAGCTTCTTTCTCATCGCAATCGATCCTTTCGTAAAAGGTTTTCCCAACCGTTACCCGCCGCGCCTGCGGGCAACCCAATCCGGCACATCTGTGTCCGGTGACCGGGGACTCGGGTTCGCCGGATACAGCGCACAGGCGTTCTTGTATCGCCCGTTAGAGGCCCGCCCAGCCTGACCCTCGCGTCCCATAAGTGAGCTTATGCGGTCCCTTAGGGTCTGCCCGGCAACAGGCCGGGAAAAACGAAGGTGCGCGCTCGCACCCACTATAGCCGGAAAACGCCGCTTTCACCTTGCGCTATGCGCTTGCGCGCGGACCACGCACCCAGCCCGTGGAACGTGCGGTACCCAGGGCATCGGGGACGATAGGCGACCCGCTTACTGCTTCCCGAGAAACCGCCGAATCCGGCGCACCCCTTCGTGCAGGTTCGTCAGCGAAGTAGTGTAAGCGAAACGCAGGTAGCGCTCAGGCTGATTGTCGCCGAAATCGAGGCCGGGTGTTACAGCCACGCCTGCTTCGCGCAACAATGCGTCGGCCAACTGTGCACTGTCCTGCGCAAACTTGCTGCAATCGGCGTAAAGGTAGAAAGCACCGCCCGGGGTCACGGGTAGGCCGAAACCAAGATCCCGCAGCGCGGGCAGCAAAAAATCGCGCCGCTCGGCGAATGCCTGCCGGCGCTCCTCCAGGATCCCTATACTCTCGGCAGTAAAGGCCTCGAGAGCCGCGTATTGCGACAGGGTCGGGGCGGCAAGAAAAATGTTCTGCGCGAGCCGATCCAGGGCATCCACATACGCCTCGGGTGCGACAACCCAACCCAGACGCCACCCTGTCATGCCGAAATACTTCGAAAAGCTGTTGATCACGAACAGCTCATCCGTCGTCTGCAAGGCCGTGTGGGGCTCCAGGTCATACACCAGGCTGTGGTAGATCTCGTCGACGATCAGGAGTGCACCGCGGGCACTCACCAGGCGATGAAGCTTCCGCAACTCATCGCCAGGAAGCAAGGTCCCGGTCGGATTCGACGGCGAGGCCAGCATCACCGCTCGGATGTTCGCCTCCCAAGCGGCCTGCGCTAATTCGGCGGTCAATTGAAACCCGGTTTCCGCGTACACCGGAACCGCTTCCGGCCGCCCATTCAGCAGCTCGACGAAATGGCGATTGCAAGGATATCCGGGATCGGCCAGCATAATTTTGTCTCCCGGGTTCACCAACACCCCGAGCACCAGCTGCAGCGCCCCCGAGGCGCCGGGAGTGACGATGACGCGACGGGGGTCCACGGCGACGCCGAAGCGCTGCTCATAGTATCCGGCGATGGCCCGCCGCAACGCGGGCAGCCCGAGGGCAGGCGTGTAATGGGTGCGTCCCTGTGCCAGCGCTCTCTGCCCAGCGCGGACGATTGGCTCCGGAGTTACGAAATCCGGCTCTCCAATCTCCATGTGGATGATCGAGTGTCCCTCTGCCTCCAACTGCCGTGCCCTGGCGAGCAGATCCATGACCTGGAACGGCCGGATGCGCTGCATCCGATCGGCAAGCCGAACATTGGCGGGATCAGGTCTCACCCGCAGAGCGCCCCAGGACACCGTTGTGGACCAGGGAATGCAGTCGCCGCAGATCCGCCAGCGAGAGCCTTTCACCCACTGCCAGATTACCCGCCAGGACGTGACAGGGATGGTCGCTGTCGCCCAGGCGATCGACCACCAGACTCGCACCGCCAAAGTCCTCGTCCAGAGTGTATGCGCTGGGAGTGATCAGGATCGATTCGATTCCGCCACGGCTGGCCGCGAGCAACCCGTTGCGCGAATCCTCCAGCGCAAGACACTCAGCAGGCTCGAGACCCAGCGCGTCCATTACCCACAAGTAGATGTCCGGCGCGGGCTTTTTCGCCGCGACCAGGTCGCCGGCTCCGATGGCGTCGAAGCTACTCATACCCTGCGGCCCGAGACCCTGCTCCAGCAAAGCGGCCACGTTGGCGGGGGTCGTGGTGGTGGCAATGCCAAGTCGAAGACCCTCGGCCCTGGCCTCCTCGATCAGACGGCAGACACCCGGTCGAAGCGCAATGCGCCCCTCCGCAAGCATGCGCGTGTAGTGCTGCGTCTTGGTGCCATGCAGGCTCGCGATAAACCCATCGGCATCCGCGGGTAGTTGCCCTTCGAGGCGGCGGCTCTGGACGAAGCGGCGAATGCGCTCCTTGCCGCCGGTCACCGCCAGCAAACCCTTATACGCGGATGACGACCACTCCCAATCAAGTCCGGCGTCTCGAAAGGCCGCATTGAAGGCCAGGCGATGGGCCTCCTCGGTGTCGGCGAGGGTCCCGTCTACATCAAAGATCAGAGCGGCCAGTCGGTTCACGGATCTAATGCCTCTGGCAAGCGGGAAGAATTCGGTTTAGGTTACCGAAACCTGGCCCCGGATGCACCCGGAGACAACGCCTGATTGGTTGCAGCTGGCGGGGGATCCGTGGTATAGATACGCCCCTTTGAGAGTAAGGTTTGCAGGAGTATTTCCATGCCGGCAAAACGCAAAAAGGGACAGGCTGCACAATCGAGTCCGTCTCAGATCGCGCCCTACAAGGAAAAAAAGGGCGAGGAGTATATGAACGAGGAGCAGGAGGCCCACTTCCGGGAGATCCTGAATGCTTGGAAACGCGATTTGATGGAGGAGGTGGACCGTACGGTTCACCACATGCAAGACGAGGCTGCGAACTTTCCGGATCCCAATGACCGCGCCAGCCAGGAGTCCGAGTTCAGCCTGGAGTTGCGGACCCGGGATCGGGAGCGCAAGCTGATTAAGAAGATCGATGAGACGATCGGCAAACTCGACAACCACGAGTATGGTTTTTGCGAGGTCTGCGGCGTAGAGATCGGTATCCGGCGGCTCGAGGCCCGGCCTACGGCAACCATGTGCATCGACTGCAAGACGCTGGACGAAATACGCGAGAAACAGATGGGGTAAAGCGCACCCTGGATCCACGAGAGCAAACAGCGAAAAGCCGGCCCGCGCCGGCTTTTCCCGTCTCGCAACGCGAAGACGAAAAGGGCGATCGCGGATATTGCGGTCGCTTCGCCCCCTCACCCACCGGGCCCTTGCACCTCGGCTCTCTGGTGGCCGCCCTCGGCAGCTACCTGGAAGCCAGGTCCCGCAACGGGCGGTGGTTGGTCCGCGTCGAGGACCTCGACCCGCCGCGGGAGGTCCCCGGCGCCGCCGACCAGATCCTGTCCGCCCTCGACGCCTTCGGTTTCGAATGGGATGGTAGCGTCCAATTCCAGAGTCGACGCCAAGCGGCTTACGACGAGGCCATCGAGACCCTTCTGTCAGGCGGGTTCGCCTACCTCTGCGAGTGCAGCCGCAAGGAGGTGGCGCGCGCCGGGATCCCGGGCGCCGAAGGGCCTGTGTACCCGGGGACCTGCCGCGGTACCGCGCTGAAGAAACGTCAACGCCGGAGCGTCCGGGTGCTAACGCAGGGCTGCCGAATCGGCTTTACGGACCGACTACAGGGAAAGATTGTCCAGGCGCTCGAACAACACATCGGGGATTTCGTGATCTGTCGGGCCGATGGACTAACCGCCTACCAGCTCGCCGTGGTGGTCGATGATGCGTGGCAGGGCATAACCGACGTCGTGCGCGGATTGGACCTGCTGCAATCGACGCCCCGTCAGATCCACCTGCAACGGCTGCTCGGCCTGCAAAGTCCCAGGTACGCGCACCTCCCGTTGGTGCTCGACAACGCCGGCCGCAAGCTGAGCAAGCAGGATCGGGCAGCGCCGGTCCGGCAGGAAGATCCGCTCAGGGCCCTGCTCACTGCGTACCGATTTCTCGGCCAGACCGCGCCGCCGGAACCGATCGGAACGCTAAGGGAATTCTGGCAATGGTCGCTGGAACACTGGGATCCGTCACGCATCCCGCGGCACACGACATCCGACTGAGGCCGGGCGCAGGGCAATCAATGCCCCATCCTGAGTTGTAGGGTGCCGGCTTATTCGCAACAGCCGGGATGCTCGGGCAAGACGAAGAAATTCGGAAAGTCCGGGTTGCGCCACTCCGGCACCGCGAGCTTGTCCTCCGCCGGCGGCAAGCGGGATACGTAATCCATCATCGCATTGATGTCCCGCCCGGTGAATCCGCGGATCTGGGCCACCATCTCCTTGTCTGCGTTGCGCCGCTTGCCGATCCGGATCCAGCGGAACTGACGCACAAGATAATGGTAGTGCTGGCCCTGGATCAAAGGCATATGCTTGCTCGCGATACCTTCGCCCTGTTCGCCATGGCAATCTACGCAATTTTCCTTGTACAAGCGCTCTCCCAACTCGAGATCGTTGCCGTGACCCTTACCGTTGTGCGCGGTCATCGGGAGTTTCTCGATATAGGCAGCAACGTCCGCCACGTCCTGCACGCTCATGCTGTCCAGCATCGCGAAAGGAAACATGGTAGGCACATCGCGGTTCCGGGCGCGGATATCCGCCAACTGCTTAATGATTACGCTCGCGTGTTGCCCCGCAATCTGCGGGTAGTAGCCGTCTTCGCGCCCCCAACCTTCCGGAAGATGACAGACCGCGCAGGTTAAATAGACCTTTCTGCCGTTCTCCAGATCCGGCGTCAGCGCCAGCGCCTTTTCCAACT
>JAHEIA010000144.1 GCA_024639625.1 Chromatiales bacterium | reverse complement strand
GAGGTAGGGGTGGAAGTCGAGCAGCAGAAAGACCCCCGGAGTGCTGAGTTTACGGATGTGGGAGAGCGCGTCTGCTGGTTTGCGCTGTGTGCCTAGCTGCGCGTCTTCCTGATCCAGGCGCTGCAGTCCAGTGCTTGCGTTCCATCGATATAGGGGGAGGCCTTGGCGCCGTGCGACCCTGCGGAACAGCTCGACTACGCGCAACTCTTCCCGGCTCTGCACGAGGATAAGGGGCACCCGCGACTGGATCACGAGCTCGACATCTCCCAGATCAGACATATTCGCTCCTGCCTGTGGGCAGTTGTTGGTTAGCGGAACAGTAACTAGAATGGGGAACGCTGATCGCGCAAGAATACAATAAGTTGCCGCGCAGGGTCAGGCGCGGCGCAGAGACCTGGTTAGCCGCGGAGGCAGGGACGATGCCGCCGTCGGGCAGCTGGTCCCGCACCAGGAGAGTCTTCATGTCAAGCCGAATCACTCGTGCCCTTGTGGTGGTCGCTGGCCTTGCGGCGGCGGCGAGCCATGCGGCGCCACGTTATGTGCAGTCTCCGCCGCTCACGCAAGCGGTCCAGGTTGCGGTGCAAGAGGTTCGCGCCGGCCCAGTCCAGGTGCCTCTGATCACATGGGGCGGGGACATCGCAACGATCCACGCCAACGGCGACCAGACCGATACCGCCAAGGGCAGTATCTTTGCCGAGCAAGGTCTCGACCTGCGACTGGTACGGCAAGACCAGTTCACCCAACAGGTCGCCGACTATCTGGCGGGCAAGACGCCGTACCTCAGGGGAACGATGGGTATGCTCAACATGGCTGCCGAAGTCCTGTCTCGCGATCCGCGCACCAAGCCGGTGGTGATCTACCAGCTCACCTGGTCCGCCGGCGGCGACGCCCTGGTGGTGAAGCCGGGTATCCACTCGGCGGCGGACCTCAAGGGCAAGACTATCGCCTTGCAGGCCTACGGCCCGCATGTGGATTACCTCACCAAGATCCTGAGCGGTGCGGGTTTATCGACCGGTGACGTGACGCTGCGCTGGCTGCCCGATCTCACAGGCAGCGACGATTCCCCCATGGCGGCGCTCCACGAGGCGGAGGTGGATGCGGCATTCGTTATCATCCCCGACGCTTTGGCCCTTACTTCCAACGGCACCGTTGGAAGCGGCGCCGAGGATTCGGTGCGCGGCGCACGCATCCTGTTATCGACCAAAACCGCCAATCGCATCATTGCCGATGTTTACGCGGTGCGCAGCGATTACCTGGCCGACCATCGCAAGAAGGTGCAGGCCTTCGTGCATGGACTGATGCAGGGGCAGGAGCGACTGCAGGCCCTGTTCGCCAACCGACGCGCCGAGCAGGCGCGCTACCGGGGCATGATCACTGCCGCGGCGCAGATCCTTCTGGACAGCCCGCAGGCGGTCAGTGACGCGGAAGGTCTGTACGCGGATGCGGAGTTTGTGGGGTATGCGGGTAATCGGGATTTCTTCGCCACCCCGAACTATCCACGCAGCCTGAGTCGTCTCACGGGAGAGATCCAACAGGCCTTCGTCGGCATCGGCCTGATGCGGTCCCCGTTTCCGCTGGAGCAGCCGGATTGGGATTACGATCGATTGCGCCAGGGACTTGCGCAAACCGGCCCAGCAAGCAGCGAACGCTTCGATAGTCAGCAGGTTGCCTCGGTCGTGGCCCGTCGGCAGCGTCAGGGTACGCTGGCAGAAGGCGAGCTCTTCGTCTTCGAGATCTTCTTCAAACCCAACCAGAACACCTTTTCCGCAGACCTTTACCAGGATGCGTTCGCCAGGGTCATCGACCTGGCCTCTACCTATGGCGGGGCGATCATCACGGTGGAAGGCCACAGCGACCCCATGGGGTATCTGCGGAAGAAGCAGGCCGGGGAGCCCGAAGTGGTGTTGGGCCGGATCAAGCAGTCGGCCAAGAACCTGAGCCTGTCGCGTGCTGTGGCGGTTCGCGACAGCCTGCTGGCGGACGCGGCGAACCAGGGTATCAACATGGATGCTTCCCAGTTCGCAGTGGTCGGTCACGGGATTGCCAAGCCTTCGTCCGGCATCTGCGGGTCCGACCCCTGTGCACCCAAGAACGAGCGCGAATGGCGCGACAACATGCGGGTGGAGTTCCGGATCATCCAGGTGGAAGCCGAGGAATCGGTGTTCAAGCCGCTCTAGGAGACCGAAAATGGGGCGCGCGTCGAAGTTTCCCGCTTACCTGGCCGTCATGGTCGCTTTGGGCTATCTCGGTTACCGATCCTTTACCGATCCGGGGCCCCGGCAGACGCCCCCCGACGCGGTGCAGCCCGCAGCCCGGCAGCCGGGCTATGCCTTGAACCCGTACAATACATGGCCGCCTGGCGAAGCAGGGGAGGTGGCGGACAATCTGTTCGCGGCGAACTACTACGTGGTTCTCGACGCATCGGGAAGCATGAACGAGACCAGCTGCGCGGAAGGCAACAGAAAGATCGAGGTGGCGAAAGCGGCACTGGCGGCGTTCGCCCGCTCGCTTCCGCAGGACGCCAATCTCGGATTGGCGGCATTCGACCAATCCGGGCTCAGTGAGCGGCTGGCGCTGGGCCGGGATAACCGGGACCATTTCGGTCGGGCCGTGCAGCAGGTCCAGGCCGATGCGAACACGCCCTTGCGCAGCGCGGTGGAACTGGCCTATGCGAAGCTCGAGGCGCAGGGGCGGCGACAACTAGGCTACGGAGAATACCACCTGGTGGTCGTCACCGATGGCCTCGCCAGCGACGGGCAGGACCCTACGGCGGCGACCAATCGAATGCTCTCGCTGTCGCCGCTGGTGCTGCATACCATTGGCTTCTGCATTGGCGAACAGCACCCGCTCAACCAACCCGGCCGCACCTATTACCGCTCAGCGAACAATCCGCAGGCTCTGCAGCAGGGACTGGGGACCGTATTGGCCGAAGCGCCGAGCTTCGCCGTTTCCCGATTTGCCGATTGACCACCGGCGATGAGCGGTCACCTCAAGGCGGTAATCGTGCTGCTTGTGCTTGGGGTAGCCGGGATCCTCGGTGTCCGATGGGTTTTGCCGGTGTTCCAGGAAAGCGAACAGCGGCAGACTTCGGATGCGCGCTCTACCAAGGGTGCACTGCGCATCGGCATGGACAACTGGGTCGGCTACTTTCCGCTCTGCTCGCCGCGGATGCGCCGCCAGCTGCGCCAAGCGGGCTATGTGTTGACGTGCGAGAACGACGAGGCAGACTACCGGGCTCGCTTCGAGCGCCTGGATGCGGGGGAGCTGCAGTTTGCGCTGACCACGGTGGATGCCTTTCTGCTCAACGCTGCGCCGCTCGGGTTTCCGGGCACCATCGTTGCCGTGATCGACGAATCCAAGGGCGGCGACGCCCTCGTGGCGCGGCAGCAGGAGCTGGCAGGGATCGGCGAGATCCAGGACAAATCGGGACTGCACATCGCCTTTACCCCGGCGTCGCCCAGCGAATACCTGCTCAAGGCGATCGGATCGCACTTCGATATCCCTCGGCTCAGGGAGCGCCGGGGGCGCTGGCGCAGCGAGACCAGCGGGTCTTCCGCGGCGCTGAAACAGCTACTCGGGGGCAAGGTGCAGGCCGCGGTGTTGTGGGAACCCGACGTTTCCCGCGCGCTCGCGGAACCAGGGATGGTCAAGCTGATCGGCACCGCCGACACCGACCGTTTGATCGTCGATGTCCTGGTGGTCAACCGGGATTTCGCCCGCGAGCAGCCGGAGGCGGTGCGTACCCTTTTGGACACCTATTTTAGGGTCCTCCAGGAGTACCGGGACCAGCCGCAGCAGCTGCACGGCGACGTCGTGGCGAGCACCGGGTTACGGCCGGACCAGGTCGGATCCATGCTGCGCGGCGTAGACTGCGTGGGATTGAACGAGAACGGGGCGGTCTGGTTCGGGGTGTCGCCGAGCGGGGTGCTGCCGGAGCAGGGGCTGGTCGAGACCATCATCGCAACTAGCCGCATCCTGGTGGAGAGCGGCGATTTCGCACAGGATCCGCTGCGCGACGGAGATCCCTACCGCATCACCAATCGTGAATTCGTCGCCGATCTGTACCTCCGCCTTGCCCCGCCCGCCGATGCCTCTGGTCGCGCGGATCCCCTGGCCCGCGCCTTCCCCCCGCTTGATGACGCCGGCTGGGGACGGCTGCAAGAGGTCGGAACACTGAAGGTGCAGCCGATCGGTTTCCGGCGCGGCACCGCCGAGCTGGCCTTCGAGGGAAAACGAGAGATCGACCGAATCGCGGCCCTGCTGCGTCACTATCCGAATTTTCGCATCCTGGTGAAGGGACACAGCGGCCTGCGCGGCGAGCCGGCCGCGAACCGCCTGTTGTCCCAGGAACGCGCCGAGGCGGTCGGCCGCTACCTGCGGGTCACCTTTGACATCGATACGAACCGGGTCCGCGCGCTCGGCTTTGGTGCTTCTCAGCCGCTGCCGCGCCGGCCGGGGGAATCGGACCGCGCCTACGCCTACCGCCTGCCTCGGGTGGAAATCGCCCTGGTGAGCGAGGCCTACTGACCGATGGCGGGGCGCGCTGAGCAGGTGCCGGCAACGGATCGCGCCAGCCGGGTCGATTTTTCCCAGGGGGCCGTTTCGCGAGCTGTGCTCGCCTCCACGCTGCAGCAGCCGCACGTCCTCTATCCGACGGCGGTGGGTATGCTCGGGGCCACCGCCGCGCTCGCGCTCGGCCCCTCGCTGTTGTTTGTGATTCCGGCGGTTGCGGGTACCCTGATCGGCGTCGGCGGCTGGGCGATTGACTATTTTTTGCGCCGCAACCAGCATGCGGGCCGCTACCTGCAAGGCATCCGTCAGGCACTCGCCGGACGCCGCGAGGAGGTGATTCGCAATCTGCGCTCGGAACTGGAGACCCTGGGTTATCAAGAGGGCCTGAGTCAGCTCGCTCGCCTGCAGGCAAAGTATCGGGCATTCGCCGGACTGTTGGGCAGAAAGTTGAACCCCAACGAGCTCACCTACGGGCGCTATCTAGGGATGGCGGAGCAGGTGTTCCTCGCCGGTCTGGACAACCTGCAGAGGATCGTGGATACCTTGAGCGGGATCAAGACCATCGACGTGGAGTACGTAGGTCGCAGGACGAAAGAACTGGAGCGTCTTGGCACGCTGTTGGAAACCCAGCGCCGAGAGCTGGAGACCCTGCGGGATCGACTGGTTTTGCGCCAGAACCAGCTGGACAAGGTGCACCGCTGGCAGGCCCAGAACGAGCAGGCGATGACGCAGATGGACCAAACCATGGCCGCGATCGCCGCCATGACCACGGTCCACGGCCACGCCGCCACGGATCTGGAAACCGCCATGCGGGAGCTGCAAATATTGGCGGCGCGCGCCTCGGAGTATTCCCTGAGCGGAGAGTAGGCCCTTTAGGAGGAATGGCACTTACTTAACGAAACTGCCCGGAAGTTAAGGGCGCTTCGGGGCGTTCGAGTCGAGCCTCCAGGGAAGGATGTACGGCGTCCCTCGGGTCGAATGAGCCGGCGCGAGCATGCCAAAAGTAAGCCATTGCCTTTAGGAGGCCCTTGGGTTCCATCTAATCTGACAGAGGAAGCGAGACAGCATGGCAAGCAAACAAACCGAATCCCTGGTCTTCGCCGACGAGAGCGAATTGCGGGGCGAACTGCAGCTCGCCGATCCAGAGGCGCTAACACCGGATCCCGCGCACGACGAAGCCTTGGTGCAGCAAGCGGACGACGTGGTCGCCCGGGTCCTGGCCACGTCCCCGGCGGATCTCGAGGCGCGGGAGCGCACCGCGGCGGCGGTCGAGGCGATGGGCGGCCGGCTGCAGGCGGAAGCGGCGCGCCGCAGCGCGATGCTCAAGGAGCCCGTGTCCAAGCTCGCCAAGCGCAGCGAGGACGGGGGCCAGGTGGCCAACGCGCTAGTGGACCTCAAGGTCCAGGTGGAGGAGCTCGACCCCGGCAAGCTGGATCTGGAGGCCGGTTGGCTGACCCGGTTGCTGGGCCTGATTCCAGGGGTCGGTACCCCGCTGAAGCGCTATTTCTCCCGCTACGAGAGCGCCTCTACCGTCATCGACGCCATCATGCGTTCGCTGCAAGACGGTCGGGAGCAGTTGAAGCGGGACAACATCACCTTGGTCGAAGACCAAAAGGTGATGCGGGCGTTGACCCATAAGCTGGAGCAGGCCGTCAAATTGGGCCGGCTCATCGACGACAAGCTAGAAGACAAGCTCGCGACCGAGATTGCGGAGTCCGATCCGCGGCACGCCTTTATCCAAGAAGAACTCCTTTTTCCTCTGCGCCAACGCATTCAGGACCTGCAACAGCAGCTGTTGGTCAATCAGCAGGGGGTGCTGACGGTCGAGATGATCGTGCGCAACAACAAGGAACTGGTGCGCGGGGTGTCGCGCGCCGAGAATGTGACCGTGAGCGCCCTGCAGGTCGCGGTCACTCTGGCCCTGGCGCTGGCCCATCAGAAGATCGTACTGGAGAAGGTGCAGGCGATCAGCAGCACCACCTCCGAGCTGATCGCGGGCACCGCGGCCCGACTCAAGCAGCAGGGCGCGGCGATCCACAAACAAGCCGCCGCTACCCAGCTGGATATGGATGCCTTGCGCCAGGCCTTCGGCGACATCCGCAGCGCGCTGGAGGACATTTCCCGTTACCGTCGGGAGGCCTTGCCGAAGATGGCCGAGCGGATCGTAATCATGGACAAGCTGGCCGCGGAGTCGGAGCAGACGATCCGTAAGATGGAGCACGCGGAGGCCGCCGTGGCCGATTTTCCTATCGAAATTATCGACTGAGCAAAGGGGGCGAGCATGAAATCGATTATCCGTTTTGGCCTGCTGATCCTACTGGGCCTGTGCAGCCTGCAAGCTGCGGCCGGCGACCGCTACCGGGTCGCATGGTCTCACTACACCGGCTGGGAGCCCTGGGGATACGCCCAGCACGCCGGGATACTAAAAAGATGGGCCGACAAGTATGGCATTGAGATTGATCTGACCCTGGTCAACGACTACATCGAGTCGATCAACTTGTACACCAGCGGGCAGTTCGACGCCTGCACCATGACCAACATGGACGCCCTGACCATTCCCGCGGTGGGTGGTGTCGACAGCACGGCGCTGATCGTCGGCGACTTCTCCAACGGCAACGACGGCATCGTGATGAAGGGCGGCAGCAGCGTCGCGGACCTGAAGGGGCGGACCATCAACCTCGTGGAGTTGTCCGTCTCCCACTACATGCTGGCCCGCGCCTTGGACATGAACGGTCTCTCCGAGCGGGACGTAAGGCTGGTCAACACCAGCGACGCGGATATCGCTGCCCTATTCGCCGCCGATCCCCAGGGTGCGGCGGTAACCTGGAACCCGCCTCTGATGCAGGCGCGCAACGCCAAGGGTGCGGAACTAGTCTTTGACTCGTCGCAGATTCCGGGGGAGATCATCGATCTGATGGTGGTGAAGACCACCGCTCCTGATACCTTGAAACAGGCACTGGTCGGCGCCTGGTACGAGGTCATGGCAGTGATGTCGCGCCAGGACGCCGCGGCCGGGGATGCGATCGCCTACATGGCCGAGATGTCCGAGGCGACGGAGGCGG
>JAHEIA010000573.1 GCA_024639625.1 Chromatiales bacterium | reverse complement strand
TGGCTGGAAGGGATGACCGGTTACTACGCCGAAGGTGTCCGACTGGCCATGAAGCGCATTGTCGTTGCACTGGCGTTGCTCGGCGGCATGCTCTACGGCACCTACTACCTGTTCGGGGCCGTACCGGGAAGCTTCGTCCCGCCGGAGGATCAGGGCTTCGTCTTTGCCGCGGTGACCCTGCCGGACGGCGCCAGCCTCGACCGCAGCCAGGCGTTGACGCAGCGGGTGGCCGAAATCTTCGCCGAGCATCCTTCGGTGCAGGACTACTCCGCGCTTTCGGGATACAGCCTGCTGGATGGCCAGTTCAAGACCAACACAGGGACCGTGTTCGTGGCCTTGAAGGATTTCGCCGAGCGCCAGGATCCCGAGCTTTCGGTGGATGCCCTGTTCGCCTTTGTCACTCCGCGCCTGCAGGCACTTAAAGAGGGTGTTGCGATCCCGATCAACCCGCCCTCGATCCCCGGTCTCGGCACCCAGGGCGGGTTCGAATACTGGTTGCAGAACCGTGGGCAGGGGGGAGTTGCCCGTCTCGAGGAGGTTACGCGCAAGCTGATGGTCGATGCGCAGCAGCGTCCGGAGGTGACACGGCTCAATAGCACCCTGCAAGCCGCATCCCGCCAACTACGCGCCGAGCTTGATCGGGCCAAGGCGGAGACGCTCGGGGTTCCGGTGCAGGACGTCTACGCCGCGCTGCAGACCCTATTCGGCTCACTCTATGTGAGCCAATACAACAAGTACGGTCGGGTATGGCAGGTCATCCTCCAGGCCGAACCCGAATTCCGCGATTCGCCGGAGGACATGCAGAATATCTTTGTGCGCCAGCGGGCAGGGAAGATGGTGCCCTTGTCGGCCCTGGTGGAGGCCGAATACATCACCGGCCCCGATCTGATGTCCCGCTTCAACGGTTTCATGGCAGCTAAGATCACCGGCGACGCGGGGGCTGGGTTCAGTTCCGGGCAGGCGATCAGCACCATGGAGGAGATCGCCAATACGACCCTGCCCGAGGGCTTCACCTATGCCTGGTCGGGGCAGGCATTCGAAGAGAAACAGGCGGGAGGCACCGCGGCAGTGGTGTTCGCCTTTGCCCTGGTGATGGTCTTTCTGATCCTGGCGGCGCAATACGAGCAGTGGTCGCTGCCGATTGCGGTCATTACCGCAGTTCCGTTCGGCATCTTCGGGGCGCTGGTGGCGGTGTGGCTGCGCGGGATGGAGAACGACGTCTATTTTCAGATCGGCCTGGTGACGCTGATCGGGCTGGCCGCCAAGAACGCGATCCTGATCGTCGAGTTCGCCGAACTCAAGTACCGTGAAGGCCAGTCGGCGTTCGATGCCGCCATCGAGGCCGCGCGGCTGCGGCTGCGCCCGATCCTCATGACGTCGCTCTCCTTCATCCTCGGCACCATGCCACTGGTGCTCGCATCCGGCGCGGGGGCCAATGCCCGCCATTCCATCGGCACCGGCATCATCGGTGGTATGATTGGGGCCACCACACTGGCCCTGTTCTTTGTCCCCCTGTTTTACTATCTGGTGATCAGCGCGAAGGAGAAGTTCTCCGGAGCAAGGAAATCCGCGGCTTTGAGGGGAGGGGCTGCCGCTCCAGAGCCGAAGCGGGAGGAGATCTAACATGCGCGGCTTGTTACTGCTGGTGGCGACAACGCTTGTCGCGGCGGGCTGCACCGTGGGTCCGGATTATGTTAAACCCGAGGTCGAGATCCCGGAAGATTGGCGTTTCGAGTACAAAGACATGAAGGGCACGGTCAACACAGCCTGGTGGCGTCAATTCCAGGATCCCGTGCTCGACCAGCTGATCCAGACCGCGCTCGAGAACAATAAGGACGTACGCATCGCCGCGGCCCGGGTCGAGGAATTTGCCGCGCGCTTCGATATCTCACGCGCCGGGTTATATCCGCAGGTGGGCTATGACGCGGGGGCCGCTCGGGGTCGGAGTTCTTTGCCCGTGGAGGCCGCGGGCACCAGCAACAGCTTCCAGGCCAGGCTCAACGTGGGTTGGGAACTGGATATCTGGGGCCGTATCCAGAGGGCCACCGAGGCGGCGCGAGCCGACCTTCTGGCGAGCGAAGAGGGGCGGCGCGGCGTGATTATCACCCTGGTCTCGGCTGTAGCGACCGGCTACATCGAGCTCCTGAGCCTCGATCAGCAACTCGAAATCGCCCAGAGCACGCTGCAGGCGCGTGCCGAGACCGAGAAATTGTTCGAGCTCAAGTTCCAGGGTGGCGTGGTCTCTGCACTCGAGGTCGCCCAGGTGCGCTCCGAGTACTGGCAGGCTGCGGTGCGCATCCCGGCCCTGGAACGGCAGATCGGCGTTCTGGAGAATTCCTTGTCCGTGCT
>JAHEIA010000572.1 GCA_024639625.1 Chromatiales bacterium | reverse complement strand
GGCTGCTCAGCACCGCGGACCAGCGGTTTTTCGGCGACCCACAGCAGACCAGGACACGCCATCAGGTGCTCGAGGAGTTTCTGCCGTTCGTGACCCGGGAAACCCGAGACGGCGTGCCCTTGGGCCACATCACGCGCCACATCCTGGGACTGTTTTCCGGGCAACCCGGCGCCCGCACCTGGCGCCGCCGGATCAGCGAGCTGAGTCAGCGCAAGGACGCGTCGCCAACCTCTCTGATCGAGGCTGCAGCGGACGTCGCCGAGGCTTAGAGGGTTGCTAGCCGATACGCCAAGCTGCATGATCACGGGCTGGTGACGGATGACGGACGGCTATTGCAGCACTGCTGCTGCCTATGCTCGGCTCGAGGGGAACTATCATGCAACCTGGGAAGAGGCTCGGCAAACTAGGTGCACCGATGGCTTTATGCGCCCTATCGGCGCTTGGGCTTAGCGGGGCCGCTCACGGCGGCGAGTTAGCACTGGAGGCGTCCTCCGCCCGCCCCACACCCACTCCACCGGAACCCAGCGTCCAGCGCGCCTACATCGACCCGGCAACTGGTGAGCTGACCCCGATCCGTCCCGCAGGCGTAACCCCATCGGCGCCTGCAGCCAGGGCATCCCTGAACACCTCGTCGGCGGGCCTGCAACCGGTGATGCGCCCCGACGGCAGCGTCATCGTCGACCTGCAGGGGCGCTTTCGAAGCACTCTCGGCGCCAGCATCGCCCCCGACGGCGCAGTGATGATCGAGCATCTTCCACCCGCGGGCAACGGCCTCGAAGCGGCGGCCGACAGGCAATAGCAAGGAGCACGTCCATGATTGACCGCCCGCTTCCCCGGGGCCGACCTCTGGGCGCCCTGTTCCTGGCCGGAGGTCTGGCCATAGCGACGCCCGGTCTGGCGGCCACCATCCGCGTCGTCAATGTCGATGGACCCAACGAAGGTTTCAACGACCCCACCCCGGTGACGCCGGTGGCGGGCAACCCCGGAACCACGCTCGGCGCGCAGCGGTTGAATGTCTTTCGCGCCGCAGCGGCCTATTGGGGCGCAATCCTCGAGAGCGGCGTTGAGATCGCGGTAGAATCCAGCATGGACCCCCTGCCCTGCGACTCATTCAGCGGGATCCTTGGCGGGGCGGGCCCGCAATGGGTCTCCAGAGACTTCGCCAACGCCCCGGCGTCGGACACCTGGTACAGCGGGGCCCTGGCCAACAGCCTCGCCGGCTCGAGCCTCAACCCGGGCGCCAGCGACATCGGCGCCACCTTCAACAGCAACATCGACCACAACGATGCCTGTCTGATCGGCACCGATTGGTGGTACGGCATCGAGACAACGGCGCCCCCAGGCAGCGTCGACTTCTATTCCACCGTGCTGCACGAAGTCGGCCATGGGATCGGATTCACGACTTTCGTCGACGAGGCGAGCGGCAGCAAGTTCCTGGGCTCCGACGACACTTTCATGCGCTTTCTCGAGGACCACAGCAGCGGACTGCTGTGGCCCGCGATGAACGACGCCGAGCGCACCGCCTCGGCGATCGACACCGGCGACCTGCACTGGGTGGGCCCGCGGGTCATCGCCGCGAGAGGCATCCTGACCATGGGTGCGGACGCCAACGGCCATGTCGACATGTATGCCCCCAACCCCCTGGCGCCTGGGTCTTCGGTTGCTCATTGGGATATCGGACTCAGCCCGGACGAGCTTATGGAGCCCTTTGCCACCAATAGCGTGCTCGACGATCTGACCATCGCCGCCCTGGCGGACATGGGCTGGCAATTGATTCCGCTCACCGGCGACCCGTCCTGCTCCGGGGATGCCGTCCAGCTAACGATGGGGACCAGCTTCAGTGGTGGCAGCTTCCTGTGTATCGCGAGTGTTTCCATCACCAACCTGGGATTACTCGGCATCGCTGCGGACGCAGCGGCGGAATTCCGCGCACCGCTGATCGAAGTGCGCAACGGCCTGCTGGTTGCTCAGGGGGCGTCCTTTACGGCCGGACACTGAACGCACACCTCTTCGCCGCGGCTCGGCGGGTAGCGCATTCAGCGGCAAGGCGTGCCACCCAACCCTTGCCGCGGTCTACGGGATCACCCGATTGCTCGATTGGCATCTCCATTCCCTAGGTAAGGATGCAGGCCGATGGATTGGTTCGCCCTGACCCTGATCTGCGCTTTCAGTCTGGCTTCGGCGGATGCGGCCACCAAACGCTGGTTGGGCGGCTACAGCGCCCGCGAGATCACCTTGGTCCGTTTCACCCTCGCCGGTCTCCTGGTCTCTCCCCTGTTGCTGCTGCAGCCCTTCCCCGAGGTACCCCCCGTCTTCTGGGCCTGGGTGGCTGCTCTTCTGCCGGCGGAGATC
>JAHEIA010000571.1 GCA_024639625.1 Chromatiales bacterium | reverse complement strand
GGGCGGTTTTGGACCAATGCTTGGCCAGGCGCACCACTTCCTAAAGTACAACCGTGGCAAGGCGCCCTATGCGGAGGAGCGCTACGGTTCTGAAACCGCGCGGCTCTACGGCGTACTCGAACGCCGCCTGCAAGAAGTTGAATACCTAGCCGGTGACTATTCGATCGCGGATATTGCAACCTGGCCCTGGGCCAGCCGGTTCGAATGGCAGGAGATTGATCTAGAGGACTATCCGAGTGTGAAGCGCTGGTATCTCGCTATCGCCAAGCGGCCGGCCGTTCGCAGAGGCTACAGCGTCCCCAATGCCGAGGACGAAATCCCCATGCCATAGTCAATCTGCTCGGTAGAAAAGAAAAAGGCCCCTTCGGGAGAAGAAGGGGCCCAGTTCATTGGTAGGAGTGTCAGCAGCAGAAAACAGTGTGTCAGAGCGCCCGGATGCCACGATCGATGGAGAGGGCGACGCCCTTACCGTGAAGACCGGTCTTGAGGTCAGTTTGGAGCGAAAGAGCCAACAGAATTCCGGCGAGGGCGAAACAGACTAGCGTTGCCGCTCTAGCCACCCTGAGGAGGCGTCGATTGGCAATTTTTGCAATCTGTAAATCCATCTGAATGGCCTGGCCCGTCCTTGTTGGCTAACTATGCAGAATTTGTAAGGGATAATTTTTCGTTAGTAAAGTTCGCCGCAAAAATATAGGTAACGCTAAAGTGTTAATTTTTACGTTTTATTAGGGAATACTAATAGAAAGTTATATTTACTCCAAAATTGTACAATTTGCGCCAGCTGTAGGTGCGGATAATCTGTTATGGTGGGGCTGGTGAAACATTGCGGTGCGGCGGCAGGATTAGCGCACACATGAGGATATCGTTATTCCAGATACCGTTGGAACCTGAGGTTCAGAATTTCGCGCGCCGGAGACTTGAGATGCTGACAGTCAAACGCACGCGTCGGCTGTGCCATCGAATGATCGGTCTCCTCTGTGGTGGCGCACTCGTGGTCGGATTGAACTCCCCAGCGTTTGCGCAAGTTGTGCCGCCAGCTCCGGAACGCGTGCAGAGGGCTCTGCAAGTCCAATCGGTTGTTGATCCACGCTCATTAGCAGAACAGAGAACTTTCAAAGCCTTCGCCGTGCTCAAACGCCACTGCGCACGATGCCACGACAACCAACAGCGCCGGCATCCGCTTGCTGCTGCAGGCCTCGCGAACATTCTCGACCTTTCGGCGCTGGCACGCCGCCGTGACTTGATCCGGCCAGGTTATCCAGATGCATCGCCGCTATACTTGTCCATGCTAACTCGCCATATGCCCTACGATGTCTACCGACAACTGAGCTCCGACGCCGAACCAGATGCATCTGAATTGGAGGCCGTACGCGATTGGATACAGGCGCTACCCAATCCGGAGGTTTGCCTAAAGCCCCGTTCCGGGCCTCAAGAGATCGCACGGCTGATCGAGCAGGATCTGGAGCGCTTCGGCCCCTCTCTCGCTGAAACACGCCGCTACCTGTCGTTAGGCCACCTCGTTAGCCCATGCTCCGACACCGGCCCGTCCGGGCTGGCAGAAGGTTACCGGCAGGCGGTCGCCAAATTACTCAATCTACTGTCGCTTCACACCGGTACGGTTCGTCCCGAAACGATTGATGAAAACGGGCTCGTGCTCGGATTTGATTTTAGCCAACTGGGTTGGACGGCCCAACAATGGGCTTGGCTTGCGCAGCGTTATGACGCGCCAGTCCCGGTTCCGATCAACAAACTCATCAAGGCCACGGCCGGTAAACCACTACCCGTCCTTCCAGCTGACTGGTTTGCGCACGAGGTGATGAAACCGGATGTTTATGACAGGCTCCTGCGCTTGCCCGGCCATTTCGAAACACTATTGGCCGCTATGGGCTTTACCCAAGCCGAAAAGGCACCCAGCCGCACCGTCGAGGCAAGCGAGGTAACGGGAACGCTACGTTCCATCTCGCGGTACGTTACCCGAGAGGGGACCGCCGCCTGGCTGGCCAAGGATTTCGATGCCGAGACCGCCCCGATTGTTACCAATCCAAAACGCGCCAATCCCGATCCTGTTCAGACTCGGCTTATCTTCCAGCTGGCCAACGGGTTTCCAGGCTTTGCGCTTTACGGCAGGCATGGTTCGCGCCGAGCAGCGGTGCATAAGAGCGTCTTGCCGGAAACCGTCGCAGCGGCGAATGCGGGGCAAGCCGGCCTGCAATGCCTGAGCTGCCACTTCATGGGTCCTTCCCAAATCAATATGGATCGTCGAGGGCCGGGGTCCGGTGACCTGATCAGCACTGATGACAAGCGTGCCGCAGAGGTCGCATTACAAATCGCTGGAATCGATCCCAAACGGCGGAT
>JAHEIA010000570.1 GCA_024639625.1 Chromatiales bacterium | reverse complement strand
GTGTCGTTTTGGCCGGCGGGCGGGCCCGCCGCATGGGTGGAGCGGACAAAGGACTGCTGCCGCTGCTCGGCAGACCGATGATCGAGTATGTTCTCGCCGACCTCAGGCCCCAGGTCGAACAGGTTCTGATCAACGCGAACCGCCACCTGGAGGAGTATGCCGCCTACGGCTATCCGGTGGTGGAGGACATGTTGAGCGGTTTTGCCGGCCCATTGGCGGGGCTGGCCGTTGCCATGACGCGTTGTTCCACGACACACCTGCTCAGCGTGCCTTGCGATGGCCCGCGCGTTCCCCAGCAGCTGGCCGAGCGCTTGCGCGACCGTATGCTGCAGGAGCAGGCCGAGATCTGCGTCGCGCACGACGGCCAGCGGATGCAACCCGTGTATGCCTTGGTTGCTCGCCGCTTGGCGCCCAATCTGGAATCTTATCTGGCTCGCGGCGAGCGCAAGATCGATCGCTGGTATGCCGAGCATAGGATTGCGTTGGCGGATTTCTCCGACCAAGCGGAAGCATTCATCAACATCAATACCGATGCGGAGCTTCGATCGCTGGAGTCTGAACTTCGCACCCACCACCTGCCCCGAGGAGATCGCTGATGCACCAGCCGGAAACCGGGTCGCCCAGCTGCCAAGACGAGAAAGACCCCGGGGCGCTATCCTACGCGGCCGCGCAGGAAATCATTCGACGCCAGAGCCCGCCATTGCCTGCCAGCGAAACCCTGCCTCTGCGCTCAGCCCTACGCAGGGTGCTGGCGCAAGCGGTGATCGCGCCGGTGAACGTTCCGGCTCACCGCAACTCGGCGATGGACGGCTATGCCCTCGCGGGGCGTGAGCTCGCCGGCCAGGGGGAGCCGGTTCTCCGCGTGATCGGCACCGCCTGGGCCGGCAAACCCTTTGCCGGCGCGGTCGGAGCCGGTGAATGCGTGCGCATCATGACCGGCGCCAAGATCCCGGAAGGGGCGGATTCGGTCGTTATCCAAGAGCGAGCACAGGTGCTGGACGAGACCCTGGTGCGGATTCTGCCGGGCAATTCCCCGGGTCAGAATATTCGCGCGGCGGGCGAAGACATCCGCGAAGGGCAAACCGTGCTGGAGCCCGGAAGGCGTATCGGCCCAGCACAAATCGGGCTCCTCGCTTCGCTGGGCATTGCCGAGCTGAGGGTGAAACGGCGCGTCCGAGTCGCCTTCTTTTCTACCGGCGACGAGCTCTGCTCGCTGGGTCAACCCTTGGCCGAGGGGCAGATCTACGACAGCAACCGGCATACCCTGTACGGCATGCTCGCGGAACAGGGAACGGAAATCCTTGATCTCGGGGTAATACCGGATGACCGAGGCGCGATCACCCAAGTCTTGCGCGAGGGGGCCGCCGCAGCGGACGTCGTTATCAGCACCGGAGGGGCCTCGGTCGGCGAGGCGGATTACATCGCAGAGGCGAGCGCCCAACTAGGGGAGATCCTTTTCTCCAGTGTCGCGCTCAAGCCCGGGCGCCCACTGACTTTCGGACGCATCGCGGATGCCCTGTTCTTTGCGCTCCCCGGAAACCCGGTGGCGGTGATGGTGACCTTCTACCAATTTGTGCGGCCCGCGCTGCGCTTGCTCGGCGGCGAGGCCGATAGCTTTACCCCCAGATTCCCGCTGGTTTGTGGCTCCCGGTTGCGCAAGGCAGCGAACCGCACCGAGGTACAACGCGGGGTTCTTAAACCCGACCCGAGCGGCGAACTGCGGGTCTATTCGACCGGCCACCAGGGTTCGGGCGTGCTCAGTTCGATGAGCGAGGGCGACTGCTTCATCATTCTGGACGAAAGCGACGGGCCGGTGGATAGCGGGGACTTGGTCGCCGTGCAACCCTTCGAGCTGCTGCGCTAGGCATCTGCCGTGGCTAGCGGTTCCCTGCTCTTACGGCCGCTCCCCCACGACCATCCGCCGCCCGTTACGTCAGATCTGCTCGCGGCCCTGAGGCGCATCGGTTTCATCGGCGCCGGCTTTGGCGACCCGTCAGAGCAGCGTTTTTTTGCCGGCGAGCGATTTCTGCAGCTGATCACGTTTCTCGGCTGTTCACCCTTCGTGCAGCTCGAGCCCCGTGGAGTCGGCGATCTGGATTTCTGCCATGTACGGCTGCGCGGCCCATGGCCGCGAGCCCGATTCCTCGGGGGCGACAACACCACCGCCCCACGCTGTGCGAACTGCCGGAGCCGGATTGAAGACTGGCGCCGCATCGTCGACCAGTGGTCACAGGACCCGGAAACGCTCTGGCAGTGCCCAAGCTGCGCCACTCGCAGCATGCCCGATGCGTGGGCCTGGCGACAGCAGGCGGGGTTCGGAAGGGTAATGCTCCAGGTGCCGGGCATCTTTCCGGGGG
>JAHEIA010000569.1 GCA_024639625.1 Chromatiales bacterium | reverse complement strand
GGAAAGTTGTCCCAGGGCGCTGATGGCCGGGGCGAAGATCAGTAGCCCGATGGCAATCCAGTCGATCACGAACGGGGTGAGCAGGAGCAAGGGCAGGTTCATCAGCAAGAGGACCTGTCCGAGCAGTGACAGCAAGCGGGTCACGCGCTCGATTAGGTCGGCGAACCCCATGACCCGAATATCGCTGTCCCGGATGTGGATGACCTCGTGTGCCAGGACCCCGGCGGTTTCGCTCAGGCTCAGACGTCGCAGCAGGCCGTCCGAGAGGGCGATCGCCGGGTTCTCCGGGTCGCCGACCGCAAACGCGTTCATTACGTCGCTCGGTACGTAGAACAGCAGCGGAGGCTGCTTCAGGCCGGCGCGCCCACTCAACTCCTCCAGCACCGCATGTAGTTCCGGGGCCGCAGCCCGGGCGATCTGCCGGCCGTGGTAGAGCCGAAGCACCAGGGCCGGCGAGACGCTCGGCGTGAGCAGGTAACCGATGAGGACCAATGCGAGGGCGACGACTGCGAGGCTGCGTCCGCCGATCACCCAGGCGAGGTAACCGAGCAGACCGGACATGGATACCAGCAGCACCAGCGTGTGCAGCCGATTCCGCAGCTTTCGATTTCCTACGTCGCGGTCGTTCATACGCTTGCTAGCAGCCCGGTTCGGACGCGAGCCTCGGCTACCGATCAGCCCAACGAGCATGGCGGGACCGTTGACGGGTGACTGCCGCTGAGCGAACGTTCATTGGAAAAAGCCATTATCCCATAGCAGTCGCCCGGTGATTGCGAGCGAGACCAACACCAGTGCGGGCCGAACCAGCCCAGCGCCGTGGCGCAGCACCAGGTGCGAACCCACCCAGGCCCCGAGAGCCTGGCCCAGACCCATGCTCAGGCCGACCAGCCAGACGATCTCGCCACCGGCCAGGAAGACCAGGAGCGACGCAAGATTGCTGGTGAAATTGAGTATCTTGGTGTGGGCGGTAGCGCGCCGCAGGTTGTACCCAAGCAGGGCTACGCAGGCAAAGGCGAAGAACGAGCCGGTGCCGGGTCCGAAGAAGCCGTCGTAGAAGCCGATACCGAGCCCGACCGTCAGGGCGAAACCCCATTCTCCGATGCGCCGCTGCGCGTCGAGATCGCCGACCCGAGGCGACAACAGGAAATACACCGCGAACACGACCAAAAGCGCCGGCACCAGTGTAACCAGGATCCGATTGTCCAGCGCCTGTACGCTCAGGGTGCCGAGGGCTGCCCCGCCGAACGTGCAGATCACGGCGGGGAGCATCTGTGGCAGGGATACCTCGCCCCTGCGCCAGAAATTGACGCTGGCGGTGAAGGTGCCAAAGCTGCCCTGGAGCTTGTTGGTCGCCAGGGCGGGCAGCGGATCGAGACCGGCAGCCAGCAGCGCAGGAACCGTGAGCAAGCCCCCGCCTCCGGCGATGGCGTCGACCAGCCCGGCCAGTGTCGCCACCAGCAGCAGCACAATCAGGATCTCGGGTGAAGCAGCTTCCACGGCGCCTCTGCGCGTACCCTCCGTCGGGCCAAGATTTCGCCGCATCCACGTCCAGGTGGCCCGGCTTGATTTTCGCTCCATCCACGGCCATGTGATGTGCATTCACAAGGCAGGAGCGCTATGCTCCGATGTCCCACCTATGAGCAGCGTATGAACGCATTATCCATCAAGGACCTGCGCAAGACCTACCGCGGTGGCCTGGAGGCCCTGAAGGGAGTCGACCTGGAGGTCGCCGAGGGGGACTTCTTCGCCTTGCTCGGCCCCAATGGAGCGGGGAAGTCGACTGCCATCGGTATCGTGTGCTCGCTGGTCAACAAGAGCCAGGGGGCGGTGCAGGTCTTCGGACATGACCTGGACGACGACCCCGAGGCAGTGAAGGGCTGTATCGGACTGGTGCCGCAGGACTTCAACTTCAATCAGTTCGAGCCGGTTGTCGAGATCGTGGTCAACCAGGCGGGTTACTATGGTATCCCGCGGCGCGAGGCCTACCGCCGGGCAGAGCAGTGCCTGCGCCAACTCGAGCTGTGGGACAAGCGCCGCATCCAGGCGCGAGAACTGTCCGGCGGCATGAAGCGGCGTCTGCTCATCGCGCGTGCCCTGGTGCACCGGCCCCGGCTATTGATCCTCGACGAACCCACTGCCGGGGTGGACATCGAGATCCGCCACTCCATGTGGAAGTTGCTGCGCGAGATCAACCGCAGTGGGACCACCATCATCCTCACCACCCACTACCTGGAAGAAGCGGAGAACCTCTGCCGCAGCATCGCCATCATCAATCATGGCCGCATCGTTGAGCATGCCACCATGTATGGTCTGCTCAGCAAGCTGCATACCGAGACCTTTGTGCTCAATCTGCGCGGTC
>JAHEIA010000568.1:1157-2363 GCA_024639625.1 Chromatiales bacterium | reverse complement strand
CGCAAATTGGATGCCGCCCCATGGGATCTGCGCAAGGCCCGGATCAAGGCGACAAAACACGTCCTGTGGCTGGCGATCTCGGTGTTTACCGGTATCAGCTTCGCCGCCTGGTTCACCGATGCCTATCAGCTGTGGAGGGATCTGTTTCTCTTCAACGCGGGTACGGTTGCCTATACGGTCATCGCACTCTTTACCGCCGGCACCTATGTGCTCGCCGGGTACATGCGGGAGCAGGCCTGCCTCTGGCTGTGCCCCTATGCGCGGATCCAGAGCGTGATGGTGGACAACACCTCCGTCCTGCCGAGCTACGACTTTCATCGGGGAGAGCCCAGGGGTAAGGTCAGGAAAGGCGCGAGTGCAAGCCAAACTGAGCTGGGAGACTGCGTAGACTGCAATCAGTGCGTTGCGGTTTGCCCGATGGGTGTCGACATCCGGGAAGGCATGGTGGAAGGGTGCATTACCTGCGCCTTGTGTATCGATGCCTGCAATGTGGTAATGGACAAGCTGAAGCGGCCGCGGGGCTTGATTCGCTACGAGTCCTTGGACGAGCTCAACGGCAAGGAGACCCGGCCGCTGCTCAAGCGGCCGCGGGTCTGGGTCTACAGTGGGATTCTCTCGGTTGCCTTGGCGGGTATCGTTTACGGGCTCAGTTCCCTGGATGCGGTGGACCTCAAGGTCATCCATTCTCGGCAACCGTTGTTCGTGGTCCAAAGCGATGGCTCCATACAGAACGGCTACACCCTGAAGATATTGAACAAAGTAACCCAGGACCTCGAGCTGAAGATCGGTGCCAGCGGTCCGGAGGGCCTGGTCATCGTCGGGGCGGACGAGACCGTGCTCGCGCGGGGTGGAACGGTGACGCCCAAGTCTTTGTTCGTCAAGGTTCCCCGGGCGAACCTGAAAAAGGACTCGTTGCCGATCGTATTCCATGTGGAAACGGTTGGTTCCGGGGACCCTTACCGGAGCGAGAGGGCGAGCGTGTTCATCGGTCCGACAAGCTGACGGACCGGAAGATCGCCGCGCGGGCGGGCCGTGAAAGAGGCTCGCCCGCGCTTTTTCCGTATCTGAAAACATGACTGACCCGCAGCAGGCGACAACTATGACAGAAAGCAACAGATCGGCCTGGAAGAGTCCGTGGGTGGTTGCCTGGGTGGCCTTGGTCGCCGTGGTTCTGGGTGTCAATATCTTCATGATCTATCTCGCTAT
>JAHEIA010000568.1:0-1147 GCA_024639625.1 Chromatiales bacterium | reverse complement strand
CCGGATTTCGTGCCGGTGGGCGAACCGGCCCTGTTTCGACTCCGCGTCGCGGATAAGCTCGGCAACCCGGTCGATTCGGAAACGGTGACCTTCTATGCCTACCGGCCCTCGGATGCACAGCAGGATTTCTCTGCCCCCATGACGCCGGTCGCTCGGGGCGACTACCAGACCGAGGTCCGTTTCCCACTGCGGGGGGTGTGGGACATCCTAGTCGCCGTGGCTCGAGGGGAAGAAGAGTTTCATGCCCCCCTGCGCATCAGCGCGGGGGTCGCCAACAGCCAGTGAGCAAAGGCGCAGCGCCCGCGGCGCGGGCCTGTTTCCATTGCGGCCTGCCGATTCCGGGTGACCTCGAGGTTGCCGCCGAGATCGAGGGCAGGCCGCGCGAATTCTGTTGCACCGGGTGTAGATCAGTATGCGAGGCGATCTACGCCGCAGGGCTACAGGGTTTTTATCAACGCACGCCGGAAGGCCAACCATTGGCACCACCGCCGGCGATCCCGCCGGAGCTGGCTCTCTACGACTTGGACGAGGTGCAAGAGGAGTTTGTCGACCAACTCGCAGAAACCCGAGATGTGAACCTGTTGGTAGAGGGGATCCACTGCGCGGCCTGTGTCTGGTTGATCGAACATAGCCTGAACTCCCAACCGGGCGTTGCCGAGGCAAAGGTGAACCTTTCGGGTAAGCGCCTGCATCTGCGCTGGCACAATTCCAAGGTACAGCTATCCGCGATTCTCAAACGCCTCGGCGAAATCGGTTACGCGGCCGTCCCCTACGATCCAGAGGTCGCGGAGGGGGCTTTGAAACGGCAGAATCGCTACCTGCTGTACCGTATGGCTTTCGCCGGTTTCGCCATGATGAACCTGCTCTGGATCTCCATTGCCCTCTATAGCGGGGCCGACCAGGGGGAATTCCGCAGCATGTTTCATTGGGTTGGCTTCGCTTTGGCCACCCCGACCCTGCTGTATTCCGGTTACCCCTTCTTCAAAGGGGCGTGGACCGGACTGCGCAGTCTGCATCTGGGGATGGACCTGCCCATCGCCATCGGCGCCGCGATCACCTACCTCTACTCGGTGTACGTTACGGTGAGCGGCACCACGGTCGGGGAAGTCTACTATGATACGGTGGTCAATTTTCTTTTCGTCATCCT
>JAHEIA010000143.1:2691-7640 GCA_024639625.1 Chromatiales bacterium | reverse complement strand
GGGTCGGGGAGGTGAGGTTCACCGGCCAAGTACTGCCCACGGCCACACAGGTTACCTACCAGATCGACCTGAAACGCGTCATCAGCCGCAAACTGGTGCTCGGTATCGGCGACGGCAGCATGCAGGTGGACGGGCGGGAGATCTACCTGGCGAAGGACCTACGGGTCGGGCTTTTTACTTCTACCGAAGGTTTCTGAGCCGGCGCAGCGCCCAGAGCCTTCATCCTCAGGCCAGGTCGGCGGCGAGCGAGTCCCGAACCTCGGCGGGAACCGGCGCCGCTGTATAGTCGTAATTCGGGTGCGCTATTCCGGCATCGATCGCCGCACCGCTTTTTACTGCGGCGCTCATCTCGGCGGTCAGTTCAAAGCGCAGAAAATGTACCGAAGAGGTCTTCTCCTGATCCTCCCGCTCCATATCCTCATCGGCGATCGCGTACACCCGGTCGAAATCCGCCACCTGAACCCAGACCTTGTCCTCAATGCCGATGAGGCGTGCCAGCTCACGCCGGCGCTCCTCGACCTCGGGATATTCCATCATGAACGTCGCCTTCCAATTGCTGCCGTCGGGTATCAGCGGATTGTAGGCGTCGAGTTCCTCCTGGATGCCGTTTGCCTCGAAGACGCGCTCGATGCGGAGCATCTCCTGGATCTGGTACTTCATGGTCAGAGAGTCCTCGAAGTACAGGGTGGCGTTCGGACCGATCGGCAACTTGCGGTTTTTCTTGTGCGCCATCACCCGGGCGCGAAACTCCGCTCGCACCTGTGAGTATTCCTCCAGGGAATACAAATCCTCTCGCGTCAGCTTAGCCATCGGGGTTCTACCTTGATCACTCATGGGCAATGGGTTTATCGGAGAAAAGATAGTCGCGCAGCTCTTTGTCGAATTCCGGCACGCGCCGCCGAATCCATTCCAGCACCATGGATGCGTGCTCCATTTCCTCGTCGCGATTGTGTTTGAGGATCGCGCGCAACTCCTGGTCGCCACAGGCATCCATGCGCTGGTTGTACCAATCGACTGCTTCCAGCTCCTCCATCAGGGAAATGATCGCCCGATGCAGATCCCGCGATTCACCGGAAAGCTCCGCGACTGGCTCGTGATAACCTTCATTTGCCATCTCTCTCTCCTGTAGACTCGTTATCAGATCCCGTACGCCAGCCGTAGCAGGCTCAGCGGATGCGTCGGCTCACTTCCATTGCCGAGGCCGGAGGCGATATGGTGGCCCGCGATGGGACAGTCGCTGCAGTAGTAATCCGCCTCTGCCTTTGCCACCCGATTGAAAACCGGCCGGCCGATCTTCATCGCGGTGTCATGAAACTCGGTCTTTACCGCGTAGGTCCCATCGTGACCGGCGCAGCGCTCGATCACGTCGAGCTCGGTATCGGGGATCAGCTGCAGCAGGTCGCGGGTCTTGAGGCCGATCTTCTGCACCCTCAGATGACAGGAGGTCTGGTAAGCGATCTTGCCCAGTGAGCGAGCAAAATCGGTACGCAGTTTGCCCTCCTTTTGCCGCAACATGAGGTACTCGAAGGGGTCAAACATAGCGCGCTGCACCTTCGCGACCTCTTGGTCATCGGGGAACATCAGAGGCAGCTCTTGCTTGAACATGAGTACGCAGGAGGGAATCGGAGCGACGATGTCCCACCCCTCGTCCACGAGTTTCGCCAGGCGCGGCACATTGAAGTCCTTCGCCGCCTGAACAGATTCCAGGTCCCCGAGTTCCAGCTTCGGCATGCCGCAACAGCGCGTGCCTTCCGCCAGTTGCACCGGGATGTCGTTGTGCTCGAAAACCGCGACTAGATCTTCCCCGAGCTGGGGTTCGTTGTGGTTCCCGTAGCAGGTGGCGAACAGAGCCACCTTGCCCTGCGTACCGCCGGCGGCGACCGGTTCGAGCTGCGGCCCCTGGTGTTTCGCCAGCCGTTTGCGCAGCGTAGCGCTGTGGTATTGGGGGATGTGAGCCTCCGCATGCACACCGAACCCCTTGTCCAGCGCCTTGCGCACGCCGCCCAGGCGGTTCACCGCGTTCACGGTCTGCGCCACAACCGGTATGCTCGCCAGTTTGCCGACCGCGTCGGTGGAGGTGAGCACCTTGTCCCGCAGCTTGGTATTGCCCTGTTTGAATTTGAGCGCCTTGGCACGCAGCATGAGATGCGGAAAATCCACATTCCACTCGTGGGGCGGCACATAGGGGCATTTGGTAAGGTAGCAGAGGTCGCAGAGATAGCAGTGGTCAACGACGCTCCAGTAGTCCTGCTTGGCGACGCCGTCGACTTCCATGCTTTCCGACTCATCGACCAGGTCGAACAGGGTCGGAAAGGAATTGCACAAGCTGACGCAGCGGCGACAGCCGTGACAGATATCGAACACCCGCTCCAGCTCCGCGAAGAGCGCCTCGGAATCGTAGAATTCGGGTTCTTTCCAGTCGAGAGTGTGACGTGTGGGGGCTTCTAGACTTCCCTCGCGAGTGGAACCAGTCGATCCTGCCATTTACAACCTCCAGCCGAAACAAAAGGGTATCCGCCCCTCCGCGGCAGACGCGCTATTAAATGCGCCTTTGCCGTTGCCGGAGAGGAGCGGCTCTCATAGATGATCAGGCATCGAGCGCATCCAGGGCCTTCTGAAACCGATTGGCGTGGGAACGCTCGGCCTTGGCCAGAGTCTCGAACCAATCAGCGATTTCATCGAACCCTTCATCGCGCGCCTCGCGAGCCATGCCCGGGTACATGTCGGTATACTCGTGGGTCTCGCCGGCAATCGACGCCTTCAGGTTGTCCGAGGTGCCGCCGATCGGCAGGCCGGTCGCGGGATCACCGACTTCTTCTAGATACTCGAGGTGCCCGTGGGCATGCCCGGTTTCACCTTCCGCCGTCGAGCGGAAGACGGCCGCGACATCGTTGTACCCTTCCACGTCCGCCTTGGCAGCGAAATAGAGGTAGCGGCGATTTGCCTGGGACTCTCCAGCGAAAGCGTCTTTCAGGTTGCCTTCGGTCTTAGAACCTTTCAATGACATAGGTAAATCCTCCTGTTCATCGTCTGTTGTCGTCACGTTGGACGGGTGACGCTAGGGACTATAGAACCCGCCCTGCAAGTAAGGAAGTAATATATTCCAATAAAGCCGATAGCGGTTATCTATCGCCCCGCACCGGACCCGAAGGCCGGCTCGACGCTATTGGAACCGGGCGAGGGAACGCACGCAGCTCAATTGGCAGGACTGTATGCTGCGACCCAGGGCATCGATGGCTTTCGGCCGCGGAAAGCTCTTGCGCCAGGCCAGCGCCACGACGCGGCTAGGCGCTTCGCCTGCGAAGCGACGGATCGTCAGCAGGCGTTCGGAAAAGCGTTCGGCCCCTGCCGCCGAGCAAGGCAGAATCGTCACCCCGATGCCACCGGCGACCATGTAGCGAATGGTCTCTAGCGACCCCCCTTCCAGATTTCTTTGCGACGCACCTTCCGCCGAACTCTGCTGGATGCACTCCGGGCAGGCCTGGATCACCTGGTCGCGGAAACAATGGCCGGCACCCAGCAGCAGCACCTTTTGTTCCCCCAGTTGTCCCGCCTCGATGGCATTTTTTGCGGTCCATGGGTGAGCGCTGGGCAACAGGACGACGAACGGTTCTTGATACAGCGGCAAGGTGAGGATCCCTGGTTCCGAGAAAGGCAGCGAAATAATGATGGCGTCCAGTTCCCCCTGCTTCAGCCGATCCCGCAGATTCGCAGTATAGTTCTCCTCGATCACCAGCGGCATGCGAGGCGTGCTGTCTGCCATGATCGGAACCAGATGGGGCAACAGATAGGGCCCGATGGTATAGATCGCGCCGACCCGCAGCGGGCCTTCGAGCTGGTCCTTGCCATGGCGGGCGATCTGGCGAATAACGCTGGCCTCCTCCAGTACTCGCTGCGCCTGCACCACCACCTGTTCCCCGACCGGGGTCACAGTCACTTCCCGCTGGCCGCGCTCGAAGATACCGATACCCAGTTCGTCCTCCAATTTCTTGACTGCGACGCTCAAGGTCGGCTGGCTGACGAAGCAGGCCTCGGCCGCCCGCCCGAAATGGCGCTCGCGGGCAACCGCCACGATGTAGCGAAGTTCGTTCAGAGTCATAACGATAGTCTATCAGGCATCGGGTATCTTCGTAGCCTGCGCGAAGGCGCTAAAATCGCAAATGTGCCAAACGTGTCCTAGTCGCGTTTGGAACTTTTGATTACTATAATGTTAAATTTTGTGACCTTCGCCCCGGTGGCGCACACTCGAGCGAAGAGGTCAAGGAAGCTAGGAAATGCGCAGATTATCAACCCACCCGTTCGCGGACGTGCCCCCGGGTTCGCTCAGGGTTCTCCAGATCACGGACACGCATCTGTATGCCGATGCACGGGGTGGGCTTCTCGGGCTCAATACCCTCGACTCGCTAGACCAGGTGCTGCATCTGGCACAGCAGAATCTGCACATGGTGGACCTGGTTCTCGCCACGGGAGATCTGGTCCACGATGCCAGCCCCGAGGGCTACGCACGTTTGCGCCAGCGTCTATCTTGTTTGCGCGCTCCGGTCTACTGCCTGCCTGGAAACCACGATATCCCGTCGGTCATGCGGGAGCATCTCGAGGGTCCACGGGTACGCATGGCCGAATTCTGTCGCCCCGGAGTGTGGAATCTGGTGTTTCTTGATTCCACCATACCCGGTGAAGACGGCGGCGAATTACGCCGTGAAGAACTCGAACGCCTGCGTTTGTCGCTGGAGCAGAATCGATACCGGCCGACCCTCATCTGCCTGCATCACCATCCAATCCCGGTCGGCAGCTCCTGGATGGACAGCATGTCGCTGGCCAACGCGGATGAGCTCTTCTCGCTGGTCGATCGCCATCCCCAGGTCAAGGGTGTTCTATGCGGCCACGTGCACCAGGAATTCGACACCTACCGTAACCACGTGCGTTTCCTTGCCAGCCCCTCTACCTGC
>JAHEIA010000143.1:0-2681 GCA_024639625.1 Chromatiales bacterium | reverse complement strand
TACAATTCTCGCCCGGCACCGATCATTTCGAGATCGATCCCTTGCCGCCAGGATATCGCTGGTTGTCGCTGCTGCCCAACGGTGAAGTCGAAACCGGGGTGGGCCGCCTCGAGGTCGTCTCCGAACAGATCGATATGATGTCGGTGGGCTACTGACCCTATCCACTTCTTCCCCACGCCCTGAGCCCTGCGCTTGCTGGGTATTCTGTCTACACCCCCGGCCTTCCGCCCGCTGATTTGGATGGGCCGGCGGTCCCCCGTCGACTCACCCGTAAAGACGGTCAGCGCAGAGATAGGTCCGGCAATCGACCAGGCCTGAAACCGATCGAGTCTTCCTGTTTCGTCTTTTTGTCGGAGGTGACGGGCGGCCACACGTGGCAATTACTTGCAGGCGTTCCCAGTTGGTGTTTCCATGATCACGCCTAAACAACCGATGAGTTGGTGTACCCCCTACGTCAGGGCAACCGATCTTCCTGCCTCGATGGGGCCCCTTTTCGACGATGCACGACGAAGTTCCCTCAACCGCCAGCTTCCGGCAAATCGTGTTGGCTCCTTATACGGAGCTGCTCGACAGCCCCAACGGACGCTCGGACCATCGTGGCGGGCCGATCTGGCCGGACTGGGATCAACAGACATGGCCGCGCCACCAAAGGCGGGGACGGCCCGTCGACGCTCGGCCAGCCGAAGAGGAAGTTGCCACGGACCTGGACGAGCCGATAGCCTGGGGCGGTCCTATTGTGAATCATTTCGGCCACCAAATCGCAGACTTCAGCATGCGCATCTTACCGAGCGTGAGCACCTGGCCGAGTATCCCGCTCGCATTCTCGTCTCACCCGCGGTTCGGGTATGCGTCCCTCAAGCGAACGCCGCGTTTTTTCCAGGCGCTACTTCGATGGTTCGGCGTTGCGCCCGAGCAGACTCGTTTGATTAGCGAAACCACGAGGGTGACAGAGTTATTCGTGGCCGCACAGACCGAACAACTCAATGGTCCCGGGCCATCACCGGCATCATTGGACCGACTTGACGACCTGGTGGATCGTCATTGGCCAAAAATATCGCGAACCGGTACCGTCTATGTCTCGCGTGCCGGTGTACGTGGTCGCTTCCCTGGCGAGGCCTACCTGGAGCGAATGCTTTCCGCGGCGGGGGTCTGGGTGTTGCGTCCCGAGACGGTGGTGTTGGAGGAGCAGATTCGCGCCTACGCGAGCGCTTCGACGCTTGTTTTTGGCGAGGGCAGCGCCATGCACGGAACGCAGCTCCTTGGCCGCTCGCTTGGGGACGTCGTCGTGCTTGAGCGCAGGCGCGGAAAGCGGCACGCAGAAGCGTCGCTGGCGCCGCGGTCGAAGTCGCTTCGTTACCTGGAAGTCAGCAAGAGTCTGGTCCACGGGGTCACGGTTGGCGGCAGGCCAGCCACCGCAAGGGGCATGTCCATTCTCGACACGGAAAGGTTGCTCGTGGCGTTCGCGGATCTCGGCATCGATCTCAAGCGAAGCTGGCGGCAACGCGACTTCGACAAGGCGCGCGACACCGACGCCATGGACTGGGTGCGTTTCTGGATAACGACAAAACACGCTCGGGCACCGTCCTCAGCGAAAACGGTACTCTCGACTCTCGAAACATCCGGGCTCGGCCATTTGATTCCGGCGGTGAAACACGTCATCGCATGTGGGTAAGAGTGGGCACCGCCACCACGCACACATCCTTCGCGCTAGAGGATCTTTTGCCGTCCCCCACTGCCCCATCAGGATGGCATCCGGGTTACGGCTCGTTGCCATTGTAGTCGGTCCCACCGGAATACGCGCCAATAGTCGCATCGAAGACCGTGTTGTCTCGGTATGCCCCGCTGGTGGAGACCCCAAATAGAACCCCGTAATCGATCGGCCCGGTGATCCGGTTGCCGGACACCAGGGTGTTCGAAGAGTCGTACATATTGATACCCAACGAAAAGCCTGCGTCTGGATTCGCAACCTCGGCGATACGATTGTATTCGATTACGGCTCCGGTACCGGTTCGCTGATCGATCCCCTTTGCCGGAACACCTCCAGAACCAATCACTCCTACGATGTCGTTGTCAATCACCCGTGCCCCGTCACCGGTCACGTAGACGCCAACCGCGGCGAACGTGTAGCTGCTGCCTCCCGTATCCACCACCTGGTTGCGCCGGATGATGTCTCCCCGCCCGTGAGTATCGATGCCGGCGAACCGGTTCTGTTCCGCTCGAATGTCTTCGATCAAATTACCCTGGGCGTTTGCGCCATCGAGATAGACCCCCCGGTAGAATCCCCGCACGGTGCCGTTCCGGATGGTGATGTTTTTGCGGTCATAGGCATAAATCCCGTTCGTCTGGGTGGCCGTTCCTGCATTCAGGCCGCCCAGTTTCCAGCCGTTCAGGTCGATGGTCACGTTATTGGTCTGGATCTCGATGGCGTGGCCCGTCGTCATCGTTGTGCTCAGATTCCCGGTCAGGCAGTAGATCCCCTGCACGGTGATGATCTTGGGCAACGAGGTGATGGGGGTGCAATCCATGGTCTCCGCCAGACTCGAGCCAGGCGCTCCGAGGCCGAACAGGACTACAGCCGCGAGGGCTTTTGAAATCAGAATGGATCGGTATGCGAACGAATACGTCATGGCCCAGCCCCCCTGTGCGGTAGGTTTTCGCCGGCCCTGACGTCTGCCGAATGC
>JAHEIA010000142.1 GCA_024639625.1 Chromatiales bacterium | reverse complement strand
CAAGGAGTCCTGGAACAATTCCAATAAATCCACTATCTTACGCCCTTCAATTCGAGGCGGGGGACGTTCATGCCATCTTTCGACGTGGTTTCCGAGGTGGATTTGCAGGAGGTGCGCAACGCGGTCGACCAGGCGAACCGCGAAGTGGATACGCGTTTCGACTTTAAAGGCATGGACGCTGAGTTCGAATTTGCGGGGCAAGAGATTCTTTTACGTGCGCCGCAGGAGTTCCAGTTAGGCCAGATGATGGACATACTGCGACAGAAATTCGCCAAGCGGAAGCTGGATGTCGCTTCGATGGACATCCAGGAGCCCGAGGTGAGTCTGCATGCCGCCCGGCAGCGTGTTGCGCTGAAGATCGGGCTTGACTCCGATTCCGCCAAGAGGCTGGTTAAGCTGATCAAGGGAACCAAGCTGAAAGTCCAGGCTCAAATGCAGGGTGATCAAGTCAGGGTTAGCGGCAAGAAACGCGACGAGCTGCAACAGGTGATCGCCATGTTGCGCGAAGCGGATTCCGACCGACCGCTCCAATTCATTAATTTCCGAGACTAGAGACTATGCTTCCGACTGTGAGACGTATTACGAAATGCCTGGTTTGGCTGGCGCCGTTTGCAGCGTTGTATCGGCCTGCGTTCGCCGACGACATACCCGAGGGACTGCGGCAGAGCCTAGGCACACTGCTCCCCGGCGTACAGACCGAAAGCGTGCGCGAGACACCGATGAAGGGCCTGTACGAAATCGTCATGGGGGCGCAGGTCTTCTACATGAGCGCGGACGGCCAGTACCTGATTCAAGGCAACCTGGTGGATGTGGCAACGCGGACGAATCTAACCGACGCGAGCCGCAACACGGCCCGCAGGGCCGCGGTGGAGGGCGTCGCCGAGGAGCGCATGGTGGTTTTCTCGCCGGATGAGGTAAAACACAGCGTTACGGTCTTTACCGACATCGATTGCGGTTACTGCCGCAAGCTGCACAGCGAGATGGATGCCTACAACGAGAAAGGCATCGAAGTCCGCTACCTGTTCTACCCGCGCTCAGGAACCGCGACGCCTTCCTACGATAAGGCTGTTTCCGTTTGGTGCGCGGACGACCGCAAGCAGGCGTTGACGGATGCCAAGGGCGGCAAAGAGGTCCCTGCCAAGAAGTGCGACAACCCGGTAGCCGAGCATATGGCCCTTGGCGAGGCCATGGGTGTGACCGGAACGCCGGCACTGGTGCTGGAAGACGGGGAATTGGTCCCCGGCTATATCCCGCCGGATCGGCTGGCCGCCTTTCTCGACGCGAAGCGCGATGCGAGGAAAACCGCGGCCAAATAGCCGCTGCTCGAGCACACCGCTAGAGGCGGTGTGCTCGGGGTCATACGATTAGCGCTCCAAATACTGTAGTTTGTCCGGCGAGCCATTCCACTCGTCGGCATCCGCCGGAGGCTCTCTGCGTTCGCTGATTACCGGCCAAGCCTTCGAGAGTTCGGCGTTGAGCGCGACGAAATCACCTTGGTCGCGAGGTAGGTCGTCCTCACTGAAGATTGCCTCGGCCGGACATTCGGGTTCGCACAGTGCGCAATCGATGCACTCGTCGGGGTCGATAACCAGAAAATTGGGTCCTTCGTGAAAGCAATCCACCGGGCAGACCTCGACGCAGTCGGTGTATTTGCACTTGATGCAGTTCTCCACTACGACGTACGTCATTTCGGCTTTCCTCCGCTGCGCGGTCCGCAGCGCGCCTCCCGCACTGCGGCCCCGAAGCTGCAATTCGCTTTCTCATTGTAGCCCGGCGCCGTGACACAGGGCGTTCGCCTCAGGTTGCGCACTGTTCCGCAGTAGGTCTTCTGCGCAGCGGCTCGGGTATCAACGGAGCAGTTCCTTGAGGCGGTACAGAGCGCGCAGCGCATCGCGTGGACTCAGCTCGTCCGGTTCCAGTTGCTCCAAGGCGCGGAGCGCCGGGTGGTCCGGCGGATCGGTGAATAAGGACATCTGGTTTGTTTGCTGGTCGGCGTGGCGTTGGGCGCTTTGCTCGAGTTCGCCCAGGCGCTCGCGAGCTTGCTCGATCACGGGCGCAGGGACACCGGCGAGTGCGGCGACCTGCAGCCCATAGCTCTGATTTGCCGGACCCTCCTGCACGGCATGCAGAAAGACGATGGAGTCGCCGTGTTCTACCGCGTCCAGATGGACGTTGGCGATCGCCGGATATTCTTCCGGCAGGGTTGTGAGTTCGAAGTAGTGCGTCGCAAACAGGGTGAACGCACGGATGCGGCGCGCCAGTTCAGCTGCGCAGGCCCAAGCGAGGGAGAGACCGTCGAAGGTGCTGGTGCCGCGCCCGATCTCGTCCATCAGGACCAAGCTTTGCGCCGTGGCGTTGTGTAGGATGTTCGCGGTCTCCTCCATTTCCACCATGAACGTCGAGCGACCGCCCGCAAGATCGTCGGACGCCCCGATGCGCGAGAAGATCCGGTCCACCGGCCCGAGACGGGCGCTCTGCGCCGGCACGTAACTGCCGGCGTAAGCCAGCAGAACGATCAGCGCGGTTTGCCGCATAAAGGTGGACTTGCCGCCCATGTTCGGGCCGGTGATGACGAGAATGCGCCGTTCGTCCTCGAGCCGGACGCTATTCGGTACGAAATTTTCCTCGCTCACCTGCTCGACGACCAGGTGGCGGCCGCCTTCGATCAGCAACCCCGGATCCGCGCTCAGCTCCGGTCGGCACAGATCCAGAGACTGCGCCCGTTCCGCCAGGTTGCACAGGACGTCGATCGATGCCACGGCCTCGGCGCACGCCTGCAGTTGTGGAACCTCCGCCCCGAGAATCTCCAACAGTGCGTCGAACAGCGCCTTTTCGCGCGCCAGGGAGCGTTCTTTGGAACTCAGTACCTGATCTTCGAACTTCTTCAGTTCGGGTGTAATAAAGCGCTCCGCGCCTTTCAATGTCTGGCGACGGACATAGTCGGCCGGGACGCCGTCCGCCTGGCTCCGGCTGATTTCGATGTAGTAACCGTGGACGCGGTTGTAACTGACCTTCAGATTGGTGATGCCGGTGCGCTTACGTTCTTCGGCCTCCAGGGCCAGCAGAAAACCGGCGGCGTTCTCAGAGAGCGAGCGCAGGCGGTCCAGTTCGCTATCGTAGCCGGGGGCGAGAACCCCGCCGTCGCGGATCAGAGCCGGAGGGTTGTCGATTACCGCGCGCTGCAGCAGGTCCAAGGTCTGCGGGTGGGTGCCCGCCGTCTCCGACAGGTCCCTCAGCAAGGAGTTATCGAGGCCGCGCAGAGGTTCTTGGATCGCGGGCAGCTGACCAAGGGAGTCGCGCAGGACAGCGAGGTCTCGGGGGCGGGCGGATTTCAAGGCGATGCGGGCGGAGATGCGTTCCACGTCGCCGATGCCGCTCAGCGCTTCGCGCAGCACCGCCGACGAGCCCGTGTCGAGGAGTTCGGCGATTGCGGCATGGCGCCGGCGCACGGGTTCCGGGTCGCGCAATGGGCGGTGAATCCAGCGCCGCAGCAGTCGGCCCCCCATCCCGGTAACAGTGCGGTCCATGACCCCTGCGAGGGTGTGCTCGTGTTGCCCCGTGAGGCTATGCTCGAGCTCCAGATTGCGACGGGTAGCCGCGTCGATGATCACGCTGTCCTCACGGCGCTCCACTTGCAGGCCGCGGATGTGGGGCAAGGAGCTATGCTGGGTATCGGCGACGTACTGCAGCAGGCAGCCCGCGGCGGCGATCGCCAGGGTCTCGTCTTCGCAGCCGAATCCACGAAGGTCTTTGGTGGCGAACTGCCGGGTCAGGAGCTGGCGGGCGGTGTCCGTGTCGAAATGCCAGGGGGGACGTTTGGTTAGGCTGTAGTTCGTACCCAGTAGTTTCTCCAGCGCGCTGTCTTCCTCGATCAGGAGCTCCGCGGGGCGCAGTCGTTCGAGTTCGCTGCGGAGCGCTTCCGTTGACTTCAGTTGCTGCAGGTTGAAGCGGCCGCTCGCCAAGTCGAGCACCGCCAGCCCGCAACCGGGTTGCTCGGTGTAGGCCGCCGCCAACAGGTTGTCCCTGCGCTCCTCCAGCAGGGCCTCGTCGGTCACCGTCCCGGGCGTAACGATGCGCACGATCTTGCGTTCTACCGGTCCTTTGCTGGTGGAAGGGTCTCCGATCTGCTCGCAGATGGCTACCGATTCCCCCATGCGCACCAGCTTGGCGAGGTAGCCGTCGACCGCGTGCACCGGTACACCGGCCATCGGGATCGGCTGCCCGGCGGACGATCCGCGGCGGGTCAGGGTGATGTCGAGCAGGCGTGCGGCCTTCTCGGCATCACTGTAGAACAGCTCGTAAAAGTCACCCATGCGGTAGAGCAGCAGCAGGTCGGGTTGTTGTGCCTTGATGCGCAGATACTGCTGCATCATGGGTGTGTGTTGATCGTTCTGATTCATAGAGAAAAACTAATTAATCTTGCTGCGAATGTGCAGCGATATGATTGAGAAATGATACGGCACATAGTCCTGGCGAGCACGATTCGAGAGACGGAAAGCGATTCAGAGAGACTGATTCACGGGAGGCTGGTGGACGGTTGGCTGGGTTGGGTTTATTGGATTCGCCGCTCGTTCTTTGAAAACTGGATAGGGAAACTAGAAGGGACACAGGTTCTCGCCTCTGCATAGGAAAGCGGTTGCCGCTGTCGCAAGACTGCGGGTACCATCTGCGCTTATGGCCAGTCGACAGACAGCTTGCGGACGCCTTTCTGGCAGAGTCGCCAGGATTCTGTTTATCGTTCTACTGGTCGTCGGTCAGTTCAGCCTAGTACAGCACCAGCTGGATATCGAGCGCCACACCGATGGCAGCGAATGCTCGATCTGCCTCGCCGCGCAGGGTCTGGATCACGCCCTCGGCACCGATTGTGTAGCCCTGCTGACCCGGGTTGTCGACGAATCGCCAGGGGGCTTGCCGACAACTCGTCCCCTGTCCCGCACCCCACTGCATCCAACTGCCAGATCGCCGCCCCTGCCCTCGCTGCACGCGTAATCCGACCCCGTAGTTCAATTCCCCAGCCGCGCCGTGGCGTCACGGCGTGCGTGCAGTGTATGGAGGTGTAGCATGAAGCGAAGCGTGCGAGCGTCTGTCGCAATCTTGTTGGTATTGCCTTTACCCCTCCTCGGCCGTGCAGCGACCGAGGATGAGCTGGCCGCGATCCGCCAGCAGATGGAAGCCTTGCAGAAACAGTACCAGGCGCAGCTCAAGACCCTTGAGACCCGTCTGGAGCAGGCCGAGGCCGAGCTGCGGGAGACCCGTTCGGAGATTGCCGAGGAGAAGGCGGCGCGGTCCGCCGTTCCCCCGGAGCCTCCGCCGGCAGCAGCGCCGAGCAGCCCACCTGTGGCCACGAATGCCTTCAACCCGGCGCTCTCCGTGATCCTGCAGGGCTCGGTGAACAGCTACTCGCAGAATCCCGATACCTATGCGCTGCCGGGCTTTCAACTGGGCGAGGAAGGCGGTCTTGCGGCCGAGGGGCTCACCCTGGACGAGTCCGAGATCACGGTCTCGGCGAGCGTGGATCCGTATTTTTACGGCCAGATGACCATCGGCCTGGAGAACGAGAGCACCGGTGAGACCGAGATCAGCGTCGAAGAGGCCTATATCGATCCGCTGCGCCTGCCCGCTGGATTGGTCGGGCGCTTCGGGCGCTTTTATTCCGACATCGGGTACCTCAACCGGTTTCACACCCATGCCTGGGATTTTCACGATGCGCCCCTCGCCTATCGCGCCTTTCTCGACAAACAGTATGGTGACGATGGGGTGCGACTCGCCTGGGTGGCCCCGACCGAGACCTATCTCATGCTCGGCGCGGAGACCTTTGCCGGAAGGAGTTTCCCGGCCGGCACCTCCACCAAGGTGCTCGGCAATGTGCAGAGCCTGTTTCTGAAGCTCGGTGGTGACGTGGGGGCGAGCAATGCCTGGCAGGCGGGCATATCCGGGCTCTTGGTCAACGCCCATGATCGGGAGACGGAGGTCCCCAACGATACCACCGACACCTTCGACGGCGATTCCAATCTGCTGATCGGGGATTTCGTCTGGAAATGGGCACCGAACGGAAACCCTACGCAGCGCAATTTCAAGCTCCAGAGCGAGCTCTTTTATCGCGACGAGTCCGGCAATGTAGTGGTAGACAGCGAAGGCAATAGCGGCACCATGGATTACGACGGCCACCAATGGGGCTGGTATGCCCAAGGGGTGTACCAGTTCATGCCCAGGTGGCGGTTCGGGCTGCGCTATGACTGGCTGAGCGCGGACAACGACTTTGCGGTCACCGATTTGGGCGGGTTTGCGAGCCCCGAAGATGTCATCGACGCTTCCGGCCTCGACACTCACGGCCACCACCCCAAGCGCTGGACCGCGATGCTCGATTGGTCGCCGAGCGAGTTCAGCCGCCTGCGGCTGCAATACGACCGGGACAAGTCCCGCATCGACGCGCCCGACAACCAGTGGTCGCTGCAGTACATCATGAGCCTGGGTGCCCATGGCGGCCACGAATTCTGATTTGAGGGAGAAGTGATGAAATCATTCGTTTGGACTCTGTCCTGCTTACTTGTCCTGCTGCCCGGCAGTGCGGTGGCGGCGCTTCGCGTCTTCAGTTGCGAGCCTGAGTGGGCGGCACTGGTCACCGAGCTTGCGGGTGCGCACGCCGATGTCGTCACCGCCACCACGGCGCACCAGGATCCGCACTACATTCAGGCACGGCCCAGCCTGATCGCCCAGATGCGGCGTGCGGACCTGGTGGTCTGTACCGGGGCCGGACTCGAGGCGGGCTGGCTGCCGGTGCTGCAAAGGCGCGCGGGCAACCCGCGGGTACAGCCCGGGACCGACGGCTACTTTGAGGCGGCGAGTCACGTGCCGATGCTGGACGTCCCGGAGCGCCTGGACCGGGCCCAAGGGGATGTTCACCCCAAGGGTAATCCCCACATCCATCTCGATCCGCACAATATCGCCCGCGTTGCGCAGCCGCTCAGCGAGCGCCTGGTCAAGCTCGACCCCGCGAATGCCGCCGACTACCGCCAGCGCCTGGAGGATTTCACCCGGCGCTGGCAGGCGGCCATTCAACGCTGGGACATGCAGGCCCAGGCACTTCACGGCATGCCGATCGTGGTGCACCACAAGAGCTGGGTCTATCTCAACCATTGGCTCGGCTTGCAGGAGATCGGGGCGCTTGAGCCCAAGCCAGGTGTGCCGCCCACCAGCGGTCACCTGGGCGATTTGCTCGCGACGCTGCAGGCGACCCCCGCCCAAGCGGTGATCCGTTCACCCTACCAGGATGCCCGTCCCTCCGAATGGCTGAGCAAGCAGGTCCCCGGACTGGCGATGATCGAAATGCCCTACACCGTAGGGGGCAGCGCGCAGGCAACGGATCTTTTCGGTTTGTTTGACGCGGGCATCGACCTGCTGCTTGGGGCCCGGAAATGAATACCCAAGGTCTGGACCCCGTCATCCTCGGGCCCGCCTTCATCGCCGGCTTGCTGGTGCTGAGCACGCATGTGCCGCTGGGAAGGCGAGTCTTGCGTCGGGGCATTATCTTCATCGATTTGGCGATCGCCCAGATTGCCGGTCTGGGCGTGCTGTGGGCACATGCCATGGCGTGGGAGGAAAACGTCCTGACGATCCAACTGACCGCGTTCTCCGCAGCGCTGCTC